>NZ_AP021881.1:0-305626 GCF_009937995.1 Sulfuriferula nivalis | reverse complement strand
ATAAGCTGACACACCTGCTTTCAGTGCGGCACGAATGGATTCACTTGCCTGATCTTCAGTAAACATCACCACAGGGCGCGGACAATCACGCGTAGCGACGCACAAATGCTCCAGCATATCGCGGTCAGGTGAGTCTGCACCGATGATAATGACATCAGGCGCACTTTTGGCGACTGCATCGGGTAGCGCAAATGCAGATTCAACCCGATCTGCAACCTGATACCCCTGGCTGCGAAAAGCTTTTACCAATTGCTGCCCACGCTCGGCATCATCATCTACTATCATCACTGTTAACATCGTCACCCCTTAACGCCCTGCATCACCCAGTCGGCAATGCGCTGCAACAACTCTTCACTCTCGCCCAACACAGGCAAAACCGCTAATTCTACATGTGGATACTGTATATTCAACTCCGCCATAATCGCAGGAAAATCATCACGCATATGCGCACCCACCCCCAAAAACATCGGTGCTATATCAATATGCGTAATACCTTGCGCTACCATGGCCGCAACCGCATCAGGCAACCGTGGTGACATCAGCTCCAAGTAAGCCAGCGCCACTTGATGCTGCGGCTGTTGCTCGCTCAACATCATCTGTAAACGCCGAAACGGCTGCGCCCAACGTGGGTCACGTGCGCCATGTGCAAATAAAATAAGCCCTGTCATAACGTTCCCGAAATTTGCCATACCCACTAATCGCCGCGCATCATATCATTTTCACACGGCTATCCGTACTGGCAGCATGTTGATTATGCATGTTATTCATATAAATTTAACAGGCAGGTATGGTGACCAAATTCAACCATACTGCACCAGCATCGTCTATCCTGGTTTGCAGACAAGGTGTATGACCTTCATCGGGTGCATCAACATTGCCAGTTTCCAAGCCTATTTTCCAGCCATGCAACGGACAAGTCACAGTCTTACCTGCCACGATACCTTGTGACAGGGGGCCGCCTTTATGTGGGCACTTATCATGCAAGGCAAATACTTCATCATCATTAGTACGAAATACGGCGATATCTCCCTGCGCAGTCTGCACCACGCGCGCACCCAAATTAGGGATATCAGTCACATTACAAATTTTTTTCCAGTCAGTCATCATCATTCTCTATTCTTATCAGGCTGTTAACATTTCAAACTCATGCTTGCCCACACCACCTTCGGTGCGTTCCAGCCATGGGTCTTTTTCATTCTGCACCGAGAACAACATGCGGTCATACAACGCCTTACGCCCCGCTTCGTCTTCCAACACGCGCTGCTTGATGTAATCCATGCCTACGCGCGCCAGATAATGCACGGTGCGCTCCAGATAAAAACCTTCTTCACGATATAGCTGCAAGAACGCAGCTGAATACTCCATCACTTCAACGTCGGTTTTCAGTTTCACAAAGAAATGCGCAACTTCAGTTTTAATCCCGCCATTACCACCGATATAGATTTCCCAGCCCGAATCGACGCCGATTATGCCTACGTCCTTAATCGCCGCTTCCGCACAGTTACGCGGACAACCTGATACGGCGAATTTAACCTTGTGCGGGGCCCACATTTTCCACAGCGCTTTTTCTATATCCACACCCAGTTTGGTTGAGTCTTGCGTACCAAAACGACACCATTCACTGCCTACGCAAGTTTTCACCGTGCGCAATGCCTTACCGTAAGCCAGACCAGACGGCATGCCCAAATCTTGCCATACGCCAGGCAAATCGGCTTTTTTCACACCAAGCAAATCGATACGCTGGCCACCGGTGACTTTCACTGTGGGTATCGCATATTTATCTGCAACATCGGCAATCCGACGCAACTCATCTGGCGTGGTTTGACCACCGAACATACGCGGTATCACCGAATAGGTACCATCCTTCTGAATATTAGCGTGGGCGCGCTCATTGATGAAACGAGACTGTGGATCGTCTTTCGCCTCTCCCGGCCAGGATGAAATAAGATAATAATTCAATGCTGGGCGGCAGCTGGCGCAACCGTTCGGTGTACGCCACGCCATTGTGGACATCACATCAGGAATACTCAATATTTTTTGATCGCGTATCGCAGCACGCACTTCCGCATGGGTATGATCGGTGCAACCACACATGGATTTATTTTTCGGCGCTTCGGAGTAATCTCCGCCCAGCACAGTTGCCAGCAATTGCTCTACCAGCCCGGTACACGAACCACAAGATGACGAGGCTTTAGTGTGTTTACGCACGTCTTCCAGTGTGAATAAACCTTTTTCCTTAATCGCCTTAACTACCGTGCCTTTGCACACGCCATTACAGCCACAGATTTCCATTTCATCAGTCATCGCTGCTGCACGATTCTGGCCTTGGTGACCTAAATCGCCAACGTGACTTTGACCAAACATCAAATGATCACGGATGTCTGAGACATCACGACCTTCACGCAATAGCTGGAAGTACCAGGCGCCATCAACGGTATCGCCATACATGACCGCACCCGCAATTTTGTTGTCCTTGATGACGATTTTCTTGTACACGCCGCCGACGGGGTCAGACAGCAGGATTTCTTCATAATCATCACCGCCAGTAAACTCCCCTGCCGAGAACAAATCTATGCCTGTTACCTTAAGCTTGGTTGAAGTCACTGAACCCACATAACGGGCAATTCCATACTCAGCCAGGTGATTTGCCGCAACCTTGGCCATTTCAAACAAAGGCGCAACCAGACCGTATGCAATACCGCGATGATTTACGCATTCACCTATCGCATAAATACGCGGGTCAAAGGTTTGCATGGTGTCATTAACGACAATACCGCGATTGCAATGGATACCAGCGGATTCAGCCAGGGCTGTATTAGGCCGAATACCGACTGCCATCACCACGATATCGGCGGGGATTTCGTCACCATCCTTGAATTTCACCGCGCATACCCGACCTGATTCACCTTGTATCAATTCAGCAGTGTGTTTCTGCAACAGGAAGTTCAGCCCTTTGTCTTCCAGACTTTTTTGCAACAATTTAGCTGACGGCTTATCCAATTGGCGTTCCATCAACCATTCGTTGATGTGTACGACTGTGACATCCATACCGCGCAACTTCAATCCATTTGCAGCTTCCAGACCAAGCAGACCACCGCCGATGACTACTGCATGCTTGTGCACTTTGGCCGCATCTATCATTGCGTCAGTATCTGCAATATCACGATAACCTATCACCCCGGGCAAGTCCTTGCCCGGCACGGGCAGAATAAACGGATTGGATCCCGTCGCCAGTATCAATCTGTCGTATGTTGCCGTTGTACCATCGGCAGCCGTCACGATGCGTTTTTTACGATCGATGCTGATTATTTTTTTGTTGAGATTCAGAGTAATGCCATGATCGCTATACCAGTCCACATCATTGAGCATAATGTCCTGAATAGTCTGCTCGCCTGCGAGTACAGGTGATAGCAGAATACGATTGTAGTTAGCGTGAGGTTCAGCACCGAATACGGTGATGTCATACATGTCGGGCGCAAGCTTGAGTAGCTCCTCCAGGGTACGCACCCCAGCCATGCCATTGCCGACCATTACCAATTTCATTTTTTTCATTGCGGATACTCCTTCTGATTGCGGATAGATCACTATCAACTAGTAATTAACACCACAGTATCAAGGAGCCGCGCCGTTGCAGCTTACTTGTGCTGATGAGATAAGTTTTACTACTTATGCTGCTTGTGCCACCCATGCAGCCTGCGCTGCGATGTCAGCCAATTTCACTACTTCACCTAATACTATAATTGCCGGGCTACCCAGATCAGCTGCCTGCATCGCTGCATGCAGGGTTTGCAAAGTCGCTTGAACCTGACGCTGGTTTGCCAGCGTGCCACTCTGTATCGCCAGTGCAGGCATATCTGCACGCATACCGCCAGCCAGTAATTCAGCCACGATATCGGGCAAATTTTTCACGCCCATATAAATCACCAGCGTCGTTCTGCTCGCTGCCAGTGCTTGCCAGTTCACACTATTGCCATCACGACTATGCCCGGTCACAAAAGTCACACCGGGCGCGCTATCACGATGAGTCACTGGCACACCCAGACTGGCAGGTGCCGCAATACCTGAAGTAATACCGCTGATGACTTCTACGGCAATTCCCGCAGCACGTAATGCCTCGATTTCCTCACCACCGCGCCCGAACATGAAGGGATCGCCACCCTTGAGTCGTGCCACCATCAGACCTGCGCGTGCTTCAGCTATCATCTGTTTCTGGATATATTCTTGTGGTGTGGATAAACAGCCACCACGCTTACCCACGTAAATAATGCGCGCATCTTTCCGCGCATGTTCCAGTAACACTGGATTGACCAGATCATCCACCAGTACCACATCTGCCGTCTGCAATATACGTACTGCCTTAAGCGTTATCAGCTCAGGGTCACCAGGGCCGGCACCAATCAAATAAACTTTACCGTTCATGCTGCTCTCCTTACGCCATGGTCAGGCTGTTAGTTTCCATCGCCACTATTGCTTTCGCCTGATTCATATCGCTGGTGTAACCCGTACCGTACAAACAGCATGCCAACTGATTAATGATCGCCAGCGGTATCGGCTGCCGCCCCGCCATTGCGTCCTGTATCCAGGCTGCCGTCGTCACTGCATCTATGGCATTAGGTAAATGCGGCACTATTTTCAACGGCCCGGCCTCTGCCTCAAACAACAGTTTCGATTGGCCATCATCGCAATACAGCAAATCAGGACGGCGCTTAGGATTAGCAAATGCCTCACCTTCGGTGCCGCGCAACAACAATGCACGCAATCCAGTTGTCTCAAAAAACGCCTGCATTTTGATTAAATAGTCCGGGTGAGACACACTCACCAGACGTAAACTATCTACGCTAAACGGACTCATCATTTTTGCCAGGCTATGTGCGCTGTTACGCACGCCCAGACGATTACGCAAAGCCAGCAAATTCGCTAATCCTGGCGACAACACTGCCGTCGGCACAAACGCGATATTGTCGTTCGCTAACGCCGTATTCGCCTGCGCCAGACTCCCGCTCGGCAATATGCCCAGCTCGCGCAAAATATAAGCTGTCGTGGTTCTACCCTGGCTTTCCAGCGTGCCATGTATCAGCACCGGTATGCCAAACTTCACTAGCAACAAGGCCAACAAAGGCACCAGATTTGCCTGATGTCGCGCACCGTTATAAGTCGGAATCACAATAGGCCGGACACCTGCTGCTGGTGTATCCAGCGTATATACACGTGATTCCAGCGCCTGATAGAAGCCCAGCAACTCGTCCTCGGACTCACCTTTCATGCGCAAAGCAATCAGAATTGCGCCCAACTCCATTTCCGGCACACCGCCATCCAGCATGGCGCCGTATAACCGGGCAGCCTCATCCACATTCAGATTGCGGGCGCCATGTACACCTCGTGCAATTTCTTTCAAAATGGCGGAATAACTCATGCTGCCCCCTGCTTCCCTAGTAGCACCATACGTTTCAATTCGGGTACACAAGACCCACATTCCGTCCCACATTTCAAACCAGCTTGCAGTGCTGGCAAATCTTCTCCTGCCGCAATCGCGGCTACAATTTGCGATTCTGAAATATTGAGGCAATTACACACAATACGTCCTCTGCTACCGCTACCTGTAGGAGGCGTAGATAATGGTGCCAATACCCAATTACGTAACGGCGCTATCTCTACGCCTTCAGCCATCATTTCCTTAAGCCAGTCTCGCGCGGCAATTTCTCCCGTCAAACGAACACCGACAACCCGACCATCTTCAACCAATACGCGTTTAGAAACACCCCGCTTAGCATCGTCATAACGCATGATGCTGGTTTCATCCTGCATATCCAGTAGCGCATCTATTTGCTTCATCAATTCAGCCGGCAGTGGAGTGGCATTTGCAATCCGCAACACCAGAACTGGATTTTGCCGCCCATACAGCCCGCAACTCGCATAACCAAACTGATCCAACAATGGTTGTATACGCAACATCCGTGCCACGGCGTTATCACGACGCATGACTGCCATGTGCCACGGCAACGCCATTTTTTCCACTTGCACGGCGGCATGCTTTAATTCAGGCTGTTTAGATATTGGATCACGCTGATCCATAGTGAGCGCATTCACGCCCAACCCACTCATGTAACGACTGCCCCAGTGCATGGGCATGTAGACTTGCCCGATACGCATGTCGTCACTCATTTCTACTGGAATCAACAACTCACCACGACGACTCTTGACCCGCACCAGATCACCCGTACTCAAGCTGCGCCGTGCCATATCATCACCATGCATAGATAAAACCGGTGATTCAACGTGACTGTACAATCGAGCTACCATGCCTGTGCGACTCATACCATGCCATTGATCGCGCAGGCGACCAGTATTCAAGTGCAGCGGGTATCGTGCGTCAATGACTTCAGCGGTGGGCAAATAGCGTACATTGGCAAACTTGGCGCGCCCATCTTCTGTAGGATAAACACCATCAACATACAACCGTACCTTGCCCGCTATTGCACCTTCAGGGAAAGGCCATTGCTGAGGCCCTTGTTCATCCAGCAGCGCGTACGTCAAGCCTGTAATATCTAAATCACGTCCGCGAGTGGACTCTCTGTGTTCATTAAACACTGCCTCAACGTCAGCATAAGGGAATAAATTAGCTGTCGATTTACCCAATTTCGCACCCAAACGGTGCGCAAAGTCTGTCGCGATCTCCCAATCAGGGCGACATTCACCTGGCGCTGAGATAGCCGCATGCAAACGGGTAATGCGGCGCTCAGAATTGGTTACCGTACATTCTTTTTCACCCCAAGCTGCCGCAGGTAATAACAAATCGGCATATGCCGCGGTTTCCGTATAAGCGTTGACCTCTTGCACGATAACAAACTCAGCTTTTTCCAAAGCTGCTCTCACCATGACCTGATTCGGTAACGATTGCGCGGGGTTAGTGCAGATGATCCACAAGGCTTTAATTTCGCCCGCCGCCGCGGCTTCAAACATTTCCATAGCGGATTTACCAGGCGTAGCTGGCACGTCATCGACGCCCCACAGCTTGGCAACTTCCGCTCTGTGTTCAGCATTCGCCATATCGCGGTGTGCCGATAACAGATTTGCCATACCACCCACTTCACGTCCACCCATTGCATTAGGCTGACCCGTCAAAGAGAATGGCCCCGCACCTTCACGCCCAATTTGTCCTGTTGCCAAATGCAAATTGATGAGCGCTGCATTCTTATCGGTACCGTGACTGGATTGATTCAAGCCCTGACAATACATGGATAAGCTGGCAGGCGATTTTCCAAACCAGCGCGCAGCAGTGATGATGTCAGCAGCAGGTACACCGCACACTGCAGCTACCGACTCTGGCGAATATTCTCGCACTGTGGCGCGTAATTCTTCAAAACCATTGGTGTGCGCAGCGATATAGGCGGGATCAACCATATCTTCCCACAACATAACATGCAGCATCGCATTAAATAACGCCACATCTGTGCCGGGCAAAATCGGCAAATGCAAATCGGCTTCACGCGAGGTATCTGTGCGCCGCGGATCGACTACGATAACTTTTAAATCAGGATTGGCTTTACGCGCATCTTCGATGCGGCGATAAATAATAGGGTGAGCAAATGCGGTATTGGAGCCCGCTATCAACAAACACTGGGTGTGTGCAATATCTTCGTAACAGACAGGAGGTGCATCAGCGCCCAATGTAGCCTTATAGCCAGACACCGCGCTGGACATACACAAGCGGGAATTGGTATCAATGTTATTGGTCGCTATCAGACCCTTGGCTAGTTTATTGAATACATAATAATCTTCGGTCGAGAGCTGACCAGAAATGTAGATACCCACAGCATCCGCACCATACGTTTGAATAACGTCGGCGAATTTATTTGCTGCATGATTCAGCGCCACATCCCAAGTGGTACGTGTACGTTCGGCATCGCGGTCAGTACGCAATACAGGGTAAAGCGCACGTGCTGCACCTAGTTGGTCTGACGCAATATTCAACGTCGCACCTTTGGTACATAACCGCCCAAAGTTGGCAGGGTGATCAGGATCACCACGAACACCGGTAATGTGCCCGCCATCAGCTGTAATCAAAACTCCACAACCCACGCCACAATATGGGCAGGCTGAGGCAATCTGAGAGGTTGTTGGCTTAGTATTCATACCAGACACTAAGCAAACCACATGCCAGAAAAAATAATTATTTATTAATCATATAGTTAAAAATAATTTTCTGGATTACACTAAAGTTGCGCTGTCACCACGCACTTTATCAGTGCGACAGCTAAAATTTACGCACCAGCCTCAAGCTGCATGTTTGTTAATAGCGCCAGCATGCCCCCAGTGCGCCATGTCCTCTACTGCGACACCTACCCACCAAAGTGAACCTACACTATCAAAATCCATACCACCAACCACATGTTGCCCACCTGCCAACATAACATTTTTGGCGTAATCTTCAGCCTCACTTAAACACCGGAATACATGCCAAGAAACCACATGATTGTTACTATCGTGGGTAGGCATACGATTTAATTGGGATAGAAATTGGGTATTCATGATGATTTCCTCCATCATTGAGATACAACCCAGTATAGTCAATTCTGCACAATTTGCCATGAACCGAAGTGGTCGAATACAGCCTTATTATTAATTCCCCTGTAAATCAAAAAAGCCAGCTCGCGAGCTGGCTTTTTTGATTTCATACTGATGCTAATTATTGTAATTAGCATCCCGATCATGATGATGACCTTCATGATGCTCATCATACTGATTATCCGCCAGCCCTATATTGACATTCACATTCACAAATTTGCCTGGATCCTGAGGCATAACCGCATTGAACGTACGATCCTGATATCGATAGACTACATTGTACCCACTAATGATCTGATGATAATTATCATGATTGGTGCAATGCTCAACTTGGCGGGGCTGATTATCCACAGGCTGATTCCCTATTTTATCACCCACCATTGCACCCGTTACCGCACCCACCGCTGTTGCAGCAGTACGTCCATTGCCACCACCCACAGTATTACCTAACAAACCACCAACCAAACCACCCAAAATCGCACCGCCATAGCCATGCTCGGCTGTATTATTGCCATCATTAGCGTTGACTGTTTCAGTCCAGCACTCACGACGTGGATCATTCACTTGCTGATAAACAGGCGTGCTGGAAATCACTTGGGCGCGATCATTAAAACTGGTTTGATTATCCGCCCATGCCACATTAGTTACTGCACCAAGCAGCAAAGTTATTAACACCGACTTTTTCATTTTATTCTCCGATTCATAAACACAGATACGTTGTAGATTAATTACTCCCGCGTCGCCCACTATTGCCGCGCTGTTCCATCTGCTGCTGACGACGCTCAAAACCATAACCAAAACCCTCGTTACGTTCAGGTGTGACTTCATTACGTGAGGGTTGCTGCTGTTGATCATCTCGTCCCACGTTCTGTTGACTGTCCCGCCCCGAATAAACATCATTTGACCGGAAATCACGCGCACGACCCATCCCCGCCCATACAGGCATGGAACAGACTATGCACAGCATACCGACAAGTAATTTAGAGTTAGTCATGAGCTACCTTTCTACTTGGGCACAACACTTTGCACCCACATCTGCATCTTAGAACCGATACGTTATTTAAACATTTCTGAAATCAATAAAACTGTAACAACATGTTACTCGGCCAGCCAATGACCAGATTTACCACCTAGCTTTTCATGCAGATGTATCGCGTCCATTCGCATGCCTCTATCCACTGCTTTGCACATATCATAAATAGTAAGCAAGCCAACATTCAACGCAGTCAGCGCCTCCATTTCCACCCCTGTTTTACCTACTGTTTCCACACGGACTTCAGCATCAATCGCACATAGTTCTTGATTTATCGCAAACTCCACATTCACTCTGGTCAACGCCAGCGGGTGACATAAGGGAATTAAATCAGCAGTACGTTTAGCGGCCTGTATCGCGGCAATCCGCGCCACCCCCAATACATCGCCTTTTTTTGCTGAACCTTGTTGTATCATAAGCAAAGTAGCAGGCTGCATCACGATACGACCACGTGCAACTGCAATTCGTCTGGTGTCAGCTTTATCAGCGACATCTACCATTTGGGCATGGCCCTGCTGGTCAAAATGGGTAAAAGCTTGCATAGTTTAAGGAACTCCAAAATTATCACGCATATCAAACACGCATGAAACTAATTACACTTATATTAATAACGTGCCTGTACGGCCAATCTGTCATCGCCAGCGAATTACCCGATCTGGGCGATGTTTCACAAAGCAGCTTCTCTGCCAGCGACGAAGCGCGCGTAGGTAGCGAGATTATGCGTGAAATTCGCGCTGATCCGCAGTATTACGATGACGCTGAATTAACTGATTATTTAAACAATTTAGGTGACCGCTTAGTCGCCGCCAGTGCAGAACCTCAACGCTCATTTCAATTTTTTGTGCTGAAAGATAATACACTCAACGCTTTTGCTTTGCCCGGCGGTTATATCGGGGTACACACTGGATTAATTGAAGCCACACAAAATGAGTCAGAACTCGCCGGTGTACTAGGCCATGAAATCGCACACGTCACACAACACCACATGGCTCGCATGATAGAAAGCCAAAGCAATGGTATTCTGCCATCATTAGCCGTACTAGCGATAGCTATTTTAGCTGCAAAATCAAATCCTCAAGTTGCAGGTGGCGCCATTGCCGCTACGCAAGCAGCGACCATACAAAAACAACTCAATTTTAGCCGTGACAATGAGCGTGAAGCCGACCGCATCGGCATCCAGACCATGGCCGCAGCGGGGTTTGACCCTCATGCCATGGCAAGTTTTTTTGAACGCCTGCAAAAATATAGCCGCCTGTATGAAAACAATGCACCCGCCTACCTGCAAACCCATCCACTCACCACCGAACGTATTGCAGACATGCAAAACCGGGCGGCCAATTTTAGCAACAAACCCGTTGCAGATAGCCTGACATTTCAGCTAGTACGAACCAAATTACGCGTCCTCAATCTTCGCCCCGATTTGGCGGTAACAGAATATCAGGCTGCTATTAAAGATCAGCGCTATACCAGCTTAGCGCCAGTCCTTTATGGCCTGAGCTTTGCTCAATTACAAAATCGCCAGTTTAGCGACGCTGAAACCAGCTATCAGCAACTCAAACAAATGAAACTCGACAGCCCTATTATCGATACACTCGGTGCGGACATCAAATTCAAATCGGGCGACATCAAAACTGCGTTATTGCGATATCAACAGGCACGTGCGCACTATCCTAATTACCGTCCACTGATATACAGCTATGCGGACGCACTGATTAACGCAGGCTTGTCTAATGATGCGGTAAAATTATTGACTGACCTAATCCGAATTTATCCAGATGACGCCAAGCTCTATCAGTTGCAAGCCCGTGTCTATGCGCAGCAAAACAAAGATTTTTTACGGCATTATGCACAAGGCGAATTCTATGCAAAATCTGGCAACCTAACCGCTGCGATAGAGCAGTTACAAATCGCACTCAAAACCAAAGACGGCGATTTTTATCAAATCGCCATAGCTGATGCGCGTCTGAAACAATTAATCGCACAGAACAAATTAATACAAATGGAGAAAAAATAGTATATTTCGGCTCAGTGCAGCTTAGTACAAATATACCCAAAATAGCATTTTGGGAAAAAAACACGCCATTAGCTATTGGTTTCAATATTTTTTTGCATTATCCTTATGTAATCCAGTATGGATATCAGGAACATAAAGTAAGATTTCGCTAGTGTTTGCTAGCACCCATAAGTCAGGAGGATGACATGCGTTCACACGCAACTTTATCAAAACTAGTCGTCGGTTTAATTGGTGCACTTGGCATAGTCAGCATCGCTGCAGCAGCAGATGACGCCAAGCCTGAAATGACCGGAAAGCAAATTGCTTATGATCGTTCACTGGGTAATTGTCTGGCTTGCCATGCTATGCCTACTCAGACAGATGCAATATCAGCAGGCACCATAGGACCTCCATTAATTGCGATGGCTGCACGCTATCCAGACAAAGCAAAATTACGTGCACAAATCTGGAATGCGATGGATGCGAATCCACAAACAGTTATGCCTTCGATTGGCAAAAACAAAATCCTGACCGAAGACGAAATCAACAAAGTTACCGATTTCATTTACGGTCTGTAATTCACACAGGAGAAATGCATGAATATGTTACGTCGTAATATTTTAAAAGGCGCTAGCGCGGCTAGCACATTAGCTATTGCAGCAGGTTTATTTGGTTCTGGTAACGCATTCGCCGCATATAACAGCGCAGCGTTCAGCGCAAAGTCAGTTGCTGACGCCTTGAAAGGCATGGGCGCAACTTCCCCAACTGAGAGCAAAGACATTGCAATCAAGGCGCCTGAAATCGCTGAAAATGGTGCTGTGGTGCCTGTAGAAGTCACCAGCAAAATCGCTGGCACGACCAACATTGCTATCTTGGCTGAAAAGAACCCTAATCCGCTAGTTGCCGATTTTAAATTGGAAAATGGGGCTGAGCCTTACGTTTCTGTTCGTATTAAAATGGGTCAGACTGCAATGATACGTGCGGTTGTCACCGCAGGTGGAAAATCCTACACAGCAGCTAAAGAAGTTAAAGTAACCATCGGTGGTTGTGGCGGTTAATTGCCGTATTTAACCCAACACATTACTCACACTTAAAGGAATTACCATGGCAGAACCAATGAAAATCCGTGCCACCGTGACCGGTGATACAGCTGATATTAAAGTATTAATGAACCACCCTATGGAAACTGGTCAACGTAAAGATCCTAAAACAGGTCAGTTGATTCCAGCGCATTTCATTTCAGAAGTAACCGCAACGCTTAACGGCAAAACCGTTATGGAAGCTGAATGGAGTGGCGCCATTTCCAAAAATCCATACTTGGGTATTAAAGTTAAAGGTGCTAAGGCTGGAGACAAGGTTACTGTCACTTGGAAAGACAACACAGGTGAGTCTAATACTGCTGACGCAACCGTTAGCTAATACCTGGACGCTAAATAGCCTTAGCGCTTAAACCGGGCGCTAATTAAAATCAGGTGTGTCGAGTAACTTGCGACACACCCCACATTCCAAGGAGGACAGCATGAAGAAAACGCTGCTAGCATTAGTTGCAACCACCCTGACGTTGGGCGCAGTCGCTGCAAATGCAACCCCAGAACAAGACAAAAAGAATCTTGTTAAGTATTTCACTCAAAAATATCCAGACATCAAATTAGATCAATATGTCTATGGCGCACTTGCTTTTGATAAAGATTCGATGGCTCAGTACAACAGCATCATGGACTTCCCTCCATTTGGTACTGTAGTTGACCAAGGTCAGAAAATGTGGGAAACGCCATTCAAAAATGGCAAAACCTATGCCAGCTGCTTTCCAAATGGCGGCAAAAATGTAGCGGGTAACTACCCGTACTTCGATGATAAAGCCAATAAGGTTGTTACTTTTGAAATGGCTATCAATGAATGCCGCGTTAGCAATGGCGAAGAACCATTCAACCTGAGTGATGCGACCACCATAGGCAGACTGACAGCTTATGCGCGCACTTTATCTGACGGCATGAAAATGAACATCAAAGTCAAGGGACCCAAAGCAGAAGCGGCATACGAGGCGGGTAAATCCGAGTTTTATACTCGTCATGGCCAACTGGGCTTCTCATGCGCAAGCTGCCACGTTTATAGCGCAGGCAGTCGTCTCCGCTCCGAATTACTTTCCCCAGTAGTAGGTCAAGCGACACACTGGCCAGTATTTCGTGGTGGTGATAATTTAGTCACCTTGCAAATGCGTTATGTTGGTTGCAATAAATTAGTTCGAGCAACACCTTTTAAAGAAGGCAGTGAAGAATATAACAATCTGGAATATTTCCATTCCTACATCAGCAATGGCTTACCGATGAAAGCATCAGTATTCCGTAAATAACCTGCCACAAGCAGGTCAGCAACAAAACTCGGCGAGGCAACCCCTCGCCGTTTTTTATACCCGTCGAAAGTAGGTTATTCATACCATTTACATATTTCGACAAACGTCTAAAATCAGCAAAATAGTACCTTTGCTCAATCATGCATAGTAATAAAAATTGACTGAAGGCCCAAACATAACAGCTCTCTATAATTTGGAGTAATTAAGCATGATGAATCGCCGTGAATTTTTACAACTACTCGCCGTTGCAGCTGCTTCTGGCATGGCTATCGACAGTAAACAGGCTTTGGCTGGTAATGCACCCAGCGATTTTTATGACATCCCCACTTTTGGCAATGTCTCATTAATGCACATGACTGATTGTCATGCACAATTACTCCCTATTTATTTCCGCGAACCTAATGTCAATATTGGTATCGGCAGTGCACTGGGACAACCTCCGCACTTGGTAGGCGAGTATTTACTGAAGCACTATGGCATACGGCCAGGTACTCGTGAAGCCTATGCGTTTACTTATCTCGATTTCCAGGCTGCAGCGCGCACTTATGGCAAAGTAGGTGGCTTTGCCCACCTGAAAACGCTGGTAGATAAAATACGTGCCTCCCGCCCAGACTCATTGTTGCTCGATGGTGGCGATACCTGGCAAGGTTCAGCAACCTCCCTATGGACTAATGCACAAGACATGGTCGACGCCTGCAAATTATTAGGTGTAGACGTCATGACTGGTCACTGGGAATATACTTATGGTGCAGAACGCGTTAAGCACATCGTAGAAAATGATTTTAAAAACAGTATCGACTTTGTTGCACAAAATGTGACTACCAACGATTTTGGTGATCAGGTATTTAAACCGTATGTGATGAAAGTCATGAATGGCGTACAAGTCGCTATTATTGGCCAATCCTTCCCTTACACCCCGATTGCAAACCCACGCTACATGGTTCCAGACTGGACGTTCGGCATACAAGACGAAAACATGCAGAAGATCGTTGATGAAGCGCGCGCAAAAGGCGCACAGGTTGTCGTTGTACTTTCGCACAATGGTATGGACGTGGATATCAAGATGGCCTCACGCGTCACTGGCATCGATGCTATTTTTGGTGGTCATACACATGACGGCGTGCCTCAACCTTATCAGGTTAAAAATGCAAAGGGCACTACACTGGTTACCAACGCAGGCTCTAACGGCAAATTCCTCGGCGTCATGGATTTCGATGTCCGAGGTAACAAAATTGTGGGCTGGAAATATCGCTTACTGCCTGTATTCTCTAATCTGATCGCACCTGATGCAAAGATGGCTAAATACATCGAAGATGTACGCGCACCTTTCGCGGCAAAACTCAACGAAAAACTCGCTGTCACAGAAGACATGCTTTATCGTCGCGGCAATTTCAATGGCACATTTGACCAACTCATCCTTGATGCGCTAATGACCGTTAAAGGTGCTGATGCTGCATTCTCACCAGGCTTCCGTTGGGGAACCAGCCTGTTGTCTGGCGATGTCATCACTATGGACAAATTGATGGATCAGACTGCTATTACCTACCCATCGTCCACCTTGAACGAAATGACAGGTGCTACTATCAAGGGCATTATGGAAGATGTTTGCGACAACCTATTCAATAGCGACCCATACTACCAACAAGGTGGTGACATGGTACGAGTGGGCGGCATCCAATATACCGTCAATCCCAACAATACGATAGGTAACCGCATTAGCAACATGACACTCAAAGGCAAGCCCGTAGATGCAAATCGGAAATACAAAGTTGCCGGCTGGGCGCCTGTTGGTGAAGGCGTTACTGGCACCCCAATCTGGGATGTAGTCGCTACCTACTTGCGTGATATTAAAGTTGTCACACCACGGAAACTGAACACACCAAAAGTAGTTGGCATAGGCAACAATCCAGGATACGTCGTTTAACTCATCAGGACCACCTCGAAAATCAAGAGCCACCGTTGTGTGGCTCTTTTTTGTGGTGAATTTATTACGTTTCCAAGCTAAAATGAGGGTTATTCAATTTACCTAGCCTATCATCATGAAAAGTAGTGAAATTCGTCAACGCTTCCTTGACTTCTTTGCCCGCCATGGCCACACCCCTGTTGCATCCAGCCAGCTGATACCCGGCAATGACCCCACCCTGCTATTTACTAATGCAGGGATGGTGCAGTTCAAAGATGTCTTTCTTGGGCGCGAACACCGACCCTACGTCCGTGCGGCAAGTTCACAACGTTGCGTCCGCGCAGGTGGTAAACATAATGATCTGGAAAACGTAGGCTACACCGCACGTCATCATACTTTTTTTGAAATGTTGGGCAACTTCAGCTTTGGCGACTACTTCAAACGTAATGCAATTCAATTTGCCTGGGAGTTCCTGACCACCGAACTCAACATTCCTAAAGAAAAACTGTGGGTCACGGTTTATCACACTGATGATGAAGCGCATACCATCTGGACAGAGGAAATGGGCATTCCTAGTGATCGCGTTATTCGTATCGGCGACAAAGCCAGTGGTGGGTCAGACAATTTCTGGCAAATGGGTGACACCGGTCCTTGCGGGCCATGCACTGAAATTTTCTACGACCACGGTGCCGATGTAGCAGGCGGCCCTCCTGGTTCGCCCGATGAAGATGGTGACCGTTATATAGAAATCTGGAATCTGGTATTCATGCAGTTCAATCGTGATGAAACAGGTACCTTGCATCCACTACCTAAACCTTCCGTCGATACAGGGATGGGACTGGAACGTATTTCGGCAGTAATGCAGCACGTACACAGCAACTATGAGATCGACCTGTTTCAGGCACTTATCCAGGCTGCCGCACGTGTCACCAACACAACAGATTTAAGCAACAATTCGCTTAAAGTTATTGCTGACCATATCCGCGCCTGCTCGTTTTTAATTACCGATGGTGTAATTCCTAGCAATGAAGGCCGAGGCTACGTATTACGTCGCGTGATTCGTCGCGCTATACGCCACGGTTACAAATTGGGACAGAAACAAGCCTTCTTCCACTTGATAGTCGCTGATCTAGCCGAAGTCATGGGTGCCGCCTATCCAGAATTAGTTGCTGCACAGGCACGCGTAACTCAAGTATTAAAACAAGAGGAAGAGCGCTTTGCGGAAACGCTGGAACACGGCATGGCCATACTTGAACAAGCCGTCCCTGCAGGCAGCAGCCTGCTCGATGGAGATACCGCATTCAAACTATACGACACCTTTGGCTTCCCGCTGGACCTTACTGCAGATGTAGGTCGTGAACGTGGTTTCAGTGTTGACGTGGATGGCTTTGAGCGCGCCATGGAAGCCCAGCGCACTCGCGCTCGTGCTGCGAGCAAGTTTTCCATGGCAAGTGGTTTAAGCTATGAAGGTCCTACTACCGAGTTTCAAGGCTACAACCAGCTTAAAAGCGTTGCTAAAATACTCGCCATTTATCTGAATGGTGAGCCTGTAACCAGCATCTCATCTGGCGCACACGCAGTTATCGTACTCGACAAAACCCCATTCTATGCAGAATCTGGCGGACAAACCGGAGATCAGGGTCAATTCGTCGCGGGCAATATTTCCTTCCAGGTTGAAGACACTCAAAAAATCATGCCAGATGTCTTTGGCCACAGTGGCATACTCAATCAAGGCACACTTTGTGTCGGCGACACGATTACCGCCACCGTCAATGCGGATTTACGTAGCCGTGCTGCCCGCAATCACTCAGCAACCCACTTGCTGCATGCCGCTTTGCGTGCTGTATTAGGCACTCATGTCAGCCAAAAGGGTTCTTTGGTTGACACACAAAAGACCCGTTTCGATTTTGCGCATGACGAATCTATTAGCCCTACTCAAATTCAGCAAATTGAAGCACTGGTGAATCAGGAAATCCGTAGCAACCATGAAGTTGCAACACAAATCATGTCACACGATGCAGCTATCAAACATGGCGCCATGGCTTTATTCGGCGAAAAATATGGTGATGAAGTTCGTGTTATCGGCATGGGTGAATTTTCTACTGAGTTATGTGGTGGCACTCACGTAAAACGAACGGGAGACATCGGGCTTTTTAAGATAGTCACAGAATCTGGTGTTGCCGCAGGCGTGCGCCGTATCGAAGCAGTCACCGGGGACGTCGCACTCACCTACACACAAGCGCAGCAACAGCAGATTAACGATGTTGCAAACTTACTTAAAACGCCGAGCAATGAGCTGCAAAACCGAGTAACGCTAGTGCTTGAACAAAACAAATCACTCGAAAAAGAGCTGGATCGAATCAAAGGCAAACTCGCGGCTCATCAAGGCAATGAATTACTTACTCAGGTAATTAAAATCGGCGAACTCAATGTACTTGCAGCACAGTTAGACGATGCGGATAACAAAGTTTTACGCGACACACTGGATAGACTCAAAGATAAATTGGCACCTTGTGCAATTGTATTAGCCAGCACTGCCACAGACAAAGTCAGCCTGATAGCGGGAGTAAGTGCAGATTACACAAAACGTATAAAAGCTGGGGACTTAGTCAATTTCGTCGCATTACAGGTAGACGGAAAAGGCGGAGGTAGGCCAGACATGGCACAGGCAGGCGGTACTAATCCTACAAAACTACCACCCGCTTTGACTTCTGTGGCACAATGGATACAACAGCAATTAAATTAAATAGCGCCTGATTGCAGCGTGATGAATTAGGTGAATATCCAAATTTAAATACATGGATATTCACTACTTCAGGAGACGCACAAAATAACAATATTGGCGCAGACAACACACCATTTAGGGAGTAGCACTACGCCATGTTGAATTTTCTATCTTTCTTAAATAAAACTAGCGCCTCCACAGATCCTCTCGCCAATCGCAAAGCGGTGATGAATTGGTTGAATGAGTTCCCCAATACAGACTCAACCGATAATCATGCTGAAATATTAAACGCACTGATACGCTTGCGTAACAAAGATAGTGAATACAACCCTGATAGCCTGGATGTGCTCTTAGCGCTGGATGAATATGCGCAGCCCATACAAAAAATGCTATGCAAACAATATTTACGTAACACACGCATATCAACTGCTGTTGAAACTAAGTTATGGCAGGCCATTTATGCCTATTACAGTGAAATCAGCTTAGCTTATTACAGCCACATCAACACAATAGTTGCAGAACCCAGCCTAGTAAAACAACAAGCACTGTTACCTGTACTGACGGTTCGCGCCTTACACAATCTGGGAAATTTATTTAAATGGCGTTTTTTTCATTTTGAACAACCTGATGAAAAACTCTGGCGCATCCTGCACAAACTGTTCCAACATGCCGATAGTCACAACTATGCCGAACTATCAGTATTAATGTATGGTGATAAACAGTCAAAATGCACAGCACAATATATACGCGCACTTTTACTTACACAAATCCATCCCAGCGCATTACCCGCCAGAGAAATTGAAATTGCAGACCACTGGCTCAAAAAATGGATACATCTGGTTAACCTTGAAAAACACCCCAAGTTTGCCCAACACCATTTTTATGTCGACCCATCACAACCCACAGGGGCAATGCCCGTAACCGATCGCGACTACCCGGATAATTTTTTGTGCTGGGATGCATCCATATTACTGGGGCAACTTAGACGCACACAGGACGAATTACATACTGCGAAACCTCAAACCGATTCACAACTCAACTTAGCCGAGCACCTGAAGATGCTCGACTATCTGGAACGTCAGTGGGATCCTATCAATCTTGGCAAGTTACGCAAAAGCCCTCGCCTTGCCGTTAAAAAAATCCTGTATGTCATACATGGATTCAACAAAATCTGTTCGGCTATTAAAGACACAGCCGAAGATACTGAGCAAATTCAAGAATTTGATGCCGATATTAAATATGCCGAGATGGTAGACATTCAACTTTATGGTTTTGTCACCGAGGCAACCAAAAACCGCCAACATCAGAGTGTACCGAAACCCAACTCAACTGAAATTGCATGTGAGCACTGGGGAGTCGAAGACGAAAGTATTGAAGGTTATCGCACAAAAATCCCATCAACTAAAAATGACTGGTTAAGACTAAGTCGTTTAGTGGCAGTTCGTGCCGACGGTGAAAAATTTTGGAAACTTGCAGTCGTTAGACGTCTGTTTCGTGCACCAACAGAAGGTACACACGCAGGGATGGAAGTTGTCGCCCAACATCCTGCTGTACTCATGCTACATGTCGCCACACTTCCAACCACACCACAACTTGCACTAGCACATGAAGTGAGTGCAATTGATGACAATTTACCTATTCCCGTCATCATGACCACTAACATCGTCAACGCACAATTCAATTTAATTATTGATGGTGCCCAATATTCCGGCAACCGTACATTTAAAGTTACTATGGGTCACGAAACCCATCTGGTCAAACTTGCTCATGTATTAGAAAAAGGTGACACCTGGCTGCATGTACAAGCAATTATCACTTACTGATTGCTAAATGCACTCAAATGTCTGCGCGTAACTGCAACAATAACGACTAACGACCTTGCAATTTCCCTATTAAGCGTTCAACAGCGCGTTCAGTCAGCGAGTTTGCTTTAATCACATGCGCTTCGCCTGCACGCAATCTTGCCGCTAAACGAGGTAAGGCGATAGTCATCGCATCCAACCCCTGTTTATTAGTAAACAAATACATGCCCCGCAAACCAGACACCCATGATAGACGGGCATTTCTAGTAGTGCCATTGGCATTATCAAAACTCAACCACTCACCTTTTTTCAAACATCTGGCTTGTTCCGTGAATTCATCTTCTTCATCAATATCGGCTGATGCTGAAAACTCAGCATCCATATTCACAACGACCTCATCAAGCGCGGCAATTTCCGGTAGCGTTTCAGGCACATCAAGCTGTGCAGCTTCAATCGCTTTAACCATTTCTTCATCGCGCACCAGCTCTGATTTCACTTGCAGACCTGCTTTAACTGCTACTGCGTGGCACGCAACCAAACCCGCAAAAATCGCATCGCGTCGCTCAATTTCCATATTCAGAAATGACATACCATCACGTAATTGATTCAGCAAACTTGGTAACATGGCGACCAATTTTAACCTGTCGTCATTATTAAGTTTAGGGGTCACACTCCAGATCAGATTCTGCATAGTCTGCAATGCTTCATACCACGCCGCGCCCAACTCATGCTCTTGCAGATACACATGCGTCAATACTTGCTGCCATATAGTCTGTACAAATTCAACAATAACCTCAGGCAACCCCTCATGTACAGCCAGCGCCTTGGCAATCTCATCTTTCACAACAGTTTGAGCAAGTTGAGCACGTTCAGCTGTTTCAATAATAGTGGTCGTTTCAGCGACGGCAGTTTGAGTCTCAGCCTCATTTGTAGCAACGAATTCCTGCAGATCCAGCAGCAACCGCTCAAAAATCCCAGCATCATCAGTAAAATCATTGAGCACGGACTGTACAATAGACTCAATTTTATCGAATAAGGCAATATTGCTTGCCCCTTGCTGAGTCCAGCCAACCGATACTTCCGCAATTTCATCCAGCAACCGCCGTGCAGGGTGGGATTTTTTAGAAAAGAATTGCTTATCTAGCAGCGCCACTTTCAATACAGGAATTTGCAACCGACCTATCAGGGCTTTAAGTTCAGCAGGAATGTTTTTATCATCAAAAACGTAATCAAACAGCATGGCTACAATATCTATAGTCAAACTATCTGCCTGATTATCAACCTGAACCAACCCAGCATCACGCATATCCCGCAGGACATTAGCAGTACCTGCCTGGATCAATGCGGGATCAAATCCAGTATTGACCAAACCAGTGTATTGACCACGCTGTAAAGTTGTTAATGAAGCAATACGCTCATGTAACGAAACTGGTGGTAAGCCACCACCCACTGCGGCGCCACCACCTACTCCACCTACTCCACCTACTCCACCTACTCCACCTACTCCACCTACTCCACCAATAAACCCCTGCGACATCCCCACAGGGCTGCCCGATTGGCTCGCAAACTGTTTCATAAATAATTGCTGCAACAATGCAAAAACATCAGTACCATCTTCGGCACTGGGTGCAGATGGCATGGCCGCACCAACATTGCCTCCTAAATCAGTGGCACTGGCTACCATGGGAGCTGGAGGCTGATGTCGTTCACGCGGCGCAGTTGCACCTATCTTAATATTTGGCAATATCCCTTTATCAACCAGATATTGATTCAAACCACGATAAATACCAGGCATCATAGGCGCAATATGCGCATCAAAGTGCTGCAATAACACTAGGCGCATCCGTGCAGTTGCATCTATTGTTTTGCACGCTTCTAAAAAGGCATCACAAATCAATTTTGGTGCCAACGGGTTAATTGAGGATTTACTGTGAGACTGATGCATTAAAGCAGCTATACGCTGATCCAAAGCAGCTAACTCCTCAACCGAGCTGGACTGCATCCGCGTTGATGCCTTGCTTAACGCCAAACTTTCTTCAAATGCATCCTCGTCAATCAGGGAAAGATCTAAATCAACGCCAACATCCGGTTTTTCAGTTTGCTGATCCCCGCGAACTTGCTTGTCAAATTGCTGCACAAACTGTTGTCGGATTGCAGTAGAGAGAGATTCATTTCGATTACGCAACAAACTCTGTGCCGCGTAATAGAGATTACGTGTTTCTAATAAAGGAGAGCGATCGGCAAAATCCAATAAGTCATCTTCGATTTTATCACGCCGCTCATTCCAAACGAGATCAACAGCGGTGATAAGCTGGTCACGGCAGGCATTTAGCACCACCATCACATCAGCTGCACTCAGTACATTCCGAGACTTATCAAATTGCGGTAAAGACACAACGTTACGCTGACTCATTTTACATACCTCCTCAACCATCACAATGATGGATGACACATACCAACTGGCATTAATGGGTATATTAACCACCCACTTGGTAACCCCACTATCATCGCGTCACAACTCACGCATTAGACTGGAAGTTTTGCGTCCTTAGCTTTCACCAAGTTTGCGTTTTTCAAGTGTCAGGCTTAAAAACAAGACAGCTAACACTACGTATACCAGTGTAGTACAAATTATGAAAATAACAAATAGAAATATGGAGCGGGTGATGGGAATCGAACCCACGCTATTTGCTTGGGAAGCAAAAGTTCTGCCATTGAACTACACCCGCATAGCCGCTGATTCTACGTGGGTTTATTGGAATGTTCAACTGTGATTCTATGCGCATGAGCACTGTGTTAGAATGCACATTCATTAACCAATATCTAGCCGAGGGAAACTTGATAGCACTCACTATCAATGGTGTCGCGCAGCAATTGCATGCATCATCAAATGTCACCGAGCTTATAGTAGAACTCAATCTCACAGGCAAGAGAATTGCGATTGAGCGTAATGGCGAAATCGTACCTCGCAGTCTATTCGATACTACCGCACTCCAGCCCAATGACAAACTCGAAATCGTCGTTGCTGTCGGTGGCGGCTAATCATTTCATAGGATATTCATGGACAATCTCATCATAGCTGGAAAAAGCTATCAGTCGCGCCTGTTAGTTGGCACAGGCAAATATAAAGATTTCACTGAAACACGCTTGGCCGTTGAAGCCAGTGGCGCTGAAATTGTCACCGTTGCCATCCGCCGTACCAATATTGGCCAAGATGCCAGCCAACCCAGCTTACTCGACGCACTGCCACCCAGTCGCTACACCTACTTGCCCAACACTGCAGGTTGTTATAGTGCAGATGACGCTGTGCGTACATTGCGCTTGGCGCGCGAATTACTAGATGGTCATGATCTGGTAAAACTTGAAGTCTTGGGTGACCCAAAAAGCTTGTACCCGAATGTTATCGAAACCATCAAAGCTGCAGAAATCCTCATCAAAGAAGGTTTCAAAGTCATGGTTTACACTTCCGATGACCCTATCATTGCTAAACAACTGGAAGAGATAGGCTGCGTAGCTATTATGCCTTTGGCTTCCCTGATAGGCTCCGGCATGGGCATACTCAACCCATGGAATCTGCAAATCATCATCAACCAAGCGCAAGTTCCGGTCATTGTCGATGCAGGTGTCGGTACAGCAAGTGATGCTGCGATTGCGATGGAGCTTGGTTGTGCGGGCGTACTCATGAACACCGCCATTGCTGGTGCACAGCAGCCTATACTCATGGCAGATGCAATGAAGCAGGCTGTACAAGCAGGACGCAGCGCATTCTTAGCAGGCCGCATGCCTAAGAAAATCTATACTGCCAGCCCGTCCTCACCTACCACAGGCGTAATTGGTTCTTAAATGACAGATACTACCAGTCCAGTCGGTCGCCCTATCCGCAGCTTTGTGCTGCGTCAGGGACGCATGTCCATTGCCCAGCAACGTGCCTATGATCAGTTGCAATCAGTGTATGGCATTACCTATACGCCACAGGCCATAGACCTGAACGCCACTTACCAGCGCAACGCGCCAAAAATCCTTGAAATCGGCTTTGGTATGGGCGATGCCACCGCTACCATTGCAGCAGAACATCCAGAAAATGATTATTTGGGTATAGAAGTACACGGCCCAGGCGTAGGCAGCCTGCTCAATCAAATTGAGCACCGTGAACTGCACAACTTGCGCATAGTGCAACATGATGCGGTAGAAGTATTGCGCGACATGATACCCGACCATAGTTTGGCTGGCGTACACATCTTTTTTCCAGATCCTTGGCATAAAAAGCGTCATAACAAACGCCGACTAATCAAACCGGAGTTTGTCGCTCTGATCAGCCAAAAGCTTGCAATTGGTGGATATCTTCACTGCGCCACTGACTGGGAAGACTATGCTATCCAGATTTTGCAGGTACTCAGTGACGAACCGACACTCATCAACACGGCGACTGACTATGCACCCCGCCCAGACTACCGCCCACTGACTAAATTTGAACAACGCGGCATACGGCTAGGTCATGGCGTATGGGATATAGTCTTTACCAAAAAAGCCTGAAGAAAAACGACTACGATATAACATTTTTCTGGATAACTGGTAAGGATGATAGCGCCATACTCACATCACTCAACCAGTTTTCATCGCCTAACAACTTATCCACCCCTGACTGCGCCAACTTACGCTGGACAATTGGATTAGCCTCACACAGAATCACTCGCACACCCCGTTTCTGAAAACGCGCTATAGTATCCCTCAGCATATATATTCCAGTCACATCAATAAAGGGCACTCGCCCCATACGAATAATCAGCACCGTCATACTCTCGTGCAAACTGGCCAACGTACTTTCAAAACTTGATGCCGCACCAAAGAAAAAAGGCCCATCTATAGAGTAGATTTGCACACCTTTAGGTACGCCAACGGGACAGAAATCAACCATACTCTCATCTGTTTCACCTTGAACTTTAACTGATTCAGTCATTTGCTTCATAAATAACAAGGCGGCTAACATTACCCCGACATTGACCGCGATCACCAAATCGGTAAACACCGTCAGGGTAAACGTAATCAGCAACAACGCCCTGTCATTTTTAGGTGCATGACGAGCGATAGCTATGAAATGATGGATCTCGCTCATATTCCACGCCACTACAAATAATATTGCTGCCAATGCCGCTAATGGAATATACGCTGCAAACGGTGCCAGCATGACTACAATCAGCACCAAAGTCAGTGCATGAATGATGCCAGCCAGCGGACTGGTTGCACCGTTGCGGATATTAGTTGCAGTCCGGGCAATCGCACCAGTTGCGGCAAAACCGCCAAATATCGGCGATAACACGTTAGCCGCACCTTGCCCGATTAGCTCCTGATTAGAATTATGCTTAGTGCAGGCCATCCCATCAGCCACTACCGCGGACAACAATGACTCTATTGCACCAAGTAAAGCAATCGTAAATGCGGGGCCAATTAATTCCACCACTTGCGCATAAGTCATCGCGGGAAAATGGAAACCCGGCAAACTGGAAGGAATACCACCAAATGCGGAGCCTATCGTTGCAACCCCTGGAAACGCACCTACATACTGCACCAATGTAACCACCACCATGGCAATCAATGGCGCCGGCACTCGCTTCACAAATCGAGGTGCAATAATGAGTATCGCCAGCCCCAACACCGCCAGCAACGTGGTTGCAATATGCAGTGTCGGCAATGCCATTAACAAATGGATTAATTTATCGCGGAAATGCGTCCCCATCTCTGCAGGATGCAAACCAAAAAAGTCCTTCCATTCCCCCACCCAAATCAGCACTGCGATACCCGTAGTAAAGCCTGTAATAACCGGTTTTGGAATATACCGTATCACCGTACCGAACTTGGCAAAACCCATGGCGATGAGTATTACCCCAGCCATAAGCGTGGCAATCTGTAAACCATCATAGCCATATTTCGCGGTAATGCCTGCCAGAATGACGATAAACGCCCCAGTAGGCCCCGATATCTGCACCCGACTGCCGCCAAACACGCTGGTCACCAGACTTGCGATAATGGCTGTGTATATCCCTTGTTCCGGCTTTGCACCACTCGCAATAGCAAAAGCCATGGCCAAAGGCAGGGCAACAATACCCACTATCACCCCAGCTAATACATTTTTAAATAAATCATAGCGCTTAAACAAACCGGCTCGATAAGCTTCGACTAAAACGATCATAGTGCAACTCCAAAACAAAAAGCCGCCTATTCAATATTGAACAGGCGGCTTTTTGTTTAAATTCGATTGAGTATCCTAAATAGAACGACTCACATCAGCATAACAAATCAAAACTCATTCTGCAATTTCTTATATCCCTTAACCAAATTAATATTGGTTTGTGCGACATCCTCCGAAAAGTCTTTCTCGCTAAACCCAACTTGTTTGACCAAACTTAAATCCGAATCGGCATGAATATTGGTGGTAGAAGGGATATGGAAACCATCTGGCAGTGCACACGCCTCAACTACTGAGTTATGTCGCACCACACAACGTTTGCCCACAGTACAGTTGAACAATACCGAGTTAAAACCTATAAATACATTATCCCCAACCACACATGGTCCATGCACAATAGAGCGATGTGCTATCGATGTATGTTCACCTATCTGAACACGTGCACCAGATTTGGAATGGATTACGACGCCATCTTGTATATTGGAATTCGCACCAATAATAATCGGCTCCATTTCACCATTTTCATCAACCTCATCGGCACGTATCACCGCATAAGGTCCTATAAATACATTTTCACCTATGAATACCTTTCCGCAAATAATTGCGGTTGGATCTACAAATGCAGATTCATGTATGACAGGCAAATCACCACTTGGATTCTTACGTATCACTTGCGAGGTTCTCCATTAGGTAAAGACTGATGACAAGGCGCAAAAATTCGCGCACTACAATTACGGCAAATTTCACTATCCAGCTTAGGATAAATAGTGTCTATCGGACGTGATTTGGCAGGGAAGCTATTGTTCTCGCCGATTTCTTCCATGTACTCACCTTTAACCAGCAAATCATGCACATCGTTTTGCATACGATAGAAATACAGTCCACCACCAATTTTCTTGCGGCGACGCGCTTCCTGCACCAGCATTTCCGCACCAGCCACATCCACAAAGCTCATTCCACTGGATGCCAACAACAAAGATTTTTGCTGCGGATTATGCTCATCCACATCTAATAAAACTTGCTGAACATGGTTTACAGCGCCGAAAAAAACCGATCCATGTACACGTATAATCTTTAATTGTGGACACTCAGGCGAGCCATTAAGTGGCACATAATGGTAACTGTCGGGTTCAGCATCTGGTACAACCGAGACAACTTCAGGACGTGAGGTACGATACAAATAAAGCATTAACGACAGCATAATGCCAAGGAATATCCCCTTTTCCAAATCAACCAGCGTACCAATTAAAGTGACCGCTAAAATTGCTGTCTCTTGACGACTGGTATGTAAAATCGAGTGGATATGATGGAAATCGATCAGACCATACGCCACCAGAAACAATATCCCGGCCATTGCGGCAGTAGGTAAATATGCAGCCAGTGATGCCACCAGCAGAAGAATAATAACCAGGAAGACAGAAGAATAAACCGCCGCCAAAGGCGTTTTCGCGCCCGCCGCGTAATTCACACCACTACGGTTAAATGAACCACTGGACGCATAACTGGAAAAGAAGCTACCGAAGATATTCGACAAACCTTGTCCTATAAACTCTTGATTGCCATCAATACGCTGTTCTGATTTCACCGCTATTGCGCGTGAAATAGAGACTGCTTCAGTCAAAGCCAGCATGGTGACAATCAATGAAGGGAACAGCACCTGCTTAATTGCAGTGAGCGACAAATCAGGATGTGTCAGCGGTGGCAAACTCGCACTCAAGGCACCTACAGTTTTAATATGCGTTACATCGGTACCACCATACATCTGATTGATAATCAGCGCGGCCACACTACCGATCACCATCGCTAATATCATATACAACTTAGGCATATATTTTTTCAACACTATGCCCGACACCAATGTCACCACACCTACCGCAGTTACGTATGGATTGATCTTATCAAACTGTAAATAAACTTGCTCCAGCACTTCATGAAATGGCAAGCCTCGCGCCATTTGCAAACCCAGGAAATTTTTAATCTGGCTACCGGCAATTAATACCGCAGCACCAGCAGTAAATCCGATAACTACTGTATGTGATATGAAATTAACCAGCACACCCATACGCGCCATGCCCATAATCAACTGGAACAGACCTGCCATAAACGTCAGCGTCAATACCAGGCTAATATAGTGAGCTGAACCAGGTTCAGCATAGGGACTTACCGATGCAAAAACTGCGATAGAAATAGCTGTCGTTGGCCCTGAGACCAAATGCCAGGAGGAGCCAAACATTGCCCCCATAATTGCCGGCACCATTGCAGCATACAGACCAAATTCAGGTGGTAATCCGGCGATAGTCGCAAATGCCACACCTTGTGGCAACACTATCATTGCACCGGTCAAACCTGCGATCAGATCAGCTTTAGTAGTGGCCTTACTTACTGTAGGCCACCAACGCAAGAATGGGAATACCTTATAAAGCCAAAGCGGGCAGGTGATAGAATTTTTCAAGGCAACCTCAATTTATAGTGATAATTAACAACAAAACACTTGAATTATCGCTTATTTACGCGGTCTCAGCAAACACCTGCCACACCGATTTGGATTAGCTGCCAGCATCAGCTAAACTTAGCGTCACTTTATTGAACTCCCTTGATCATGGCACACACCAATTTCCCTACCGTACTTCCTCTCGAAACCGCTGTTATCGCACTGCGTTCAGTGTTGCCACTGGATGCACCAGCCGATGTTTTACTCAGTCGTTTTTTTCGTGAGAATCCTGAGCTAGGTGCAAAAGATCGCGCTTTTATCGCTGAATTAGTATTTGGCGTGTTACGTAATTTACGCTCACTGGACAATGCCTGCGAAAAACCCACGCCGCGTTTATTAGCTATTGCCTGGTTAGCCCGCATACATGGAATGAGTGCGCGCCAGCTTGAGCCCTATTTACGCGGCCCAGAGATGGATATGCTGCCAAAAATCAAAGCATTCAATCTGGCTGAGCAACCGCTCGCAGTACAATGGGATGTGCCTGACTGGCTGGCTGAACGCCTGCTAGCCACTTTTGGTGAAGCCACCGCGACCAAACTCACTGCTGCACTTCGCCGTTCTGCGCCATTAGATATACGCACCAACACCATCCGCACTAAACGTGATGACCTGTTAGCCACACTCAACGCCGCAGGCATCACGGCAACCGCCACACCCTATTCACCCGTCGGCATCCGTTTGGCTGACAAGCCTGCGCTGAACAAGTACAAGCCTTTTTTAGCGGGTGAATTCGAAGTACAAGATGAGGGCAGCCAATTACTTGGCTATTTAGTTGCGCCCAAACGCGGTGACATGGTCGTGGATTTCTGCGCAGGTGCTGGTGGCAAGACCTTATTACTTGGTGCGCTGATGAACTCAACGGGTCGACTTTATGCCTTTGACGTATCTGAAAAACGCCTGACCAAACTCAAGCCACGACTTAAACGTTCAGGTTTATCCAATTTGACACCGCAATTAATCACCAGCGAGCACGACAATCGCATCAAGCGCCTCGCAGGCAAAATCGACCGCGTGCTGGTTGATGCACCTTGCAGTGGCTTAGGAACCCTGCGCCGCAACCCTGATTTGAAACTGCGCCAAAATCCACAAAGCGTTGCGGAGCTCACCGTTAAGCAAGCCAGCATCCTGGCTGCGGCAGCTAATCTGGTTAAGCCTGGCGGTCGCCTGGTTTACGCAACTTGTAGCTTACTTCCGGAAGAGAATGAGGATATTGTTAGCGCATTTTTGGCCAACAATCCGCGTTTTCATTTGAAAAATGCTGCTGAAGTATTAAGTAGTCAGCAAATTGATTTGGATACTGGTGACTATCTGCGCCTTAACCCTGCTGACCACGGCACTGATGGCTTCTTTGCTGCGGTACTTGAAGCCGCACCGGCCATCAAGAAAGACCCAGCTGAAAATGAAAATGCTGCTTAGAGCAGTCACTATAATAATGCTGCTACTGGCACAAACTGCCATAGCAGCACAACATACATCACCACAGGCTGCTACTGGAACGATACAAATCGCCTTCACACCTGGCGACGCAGCAGACCAGCTCATTATCAACACGATTAGACAGGCACATCAGCAGATATTGGTTCAAGCTTACAGTTTTACCCACTTGGGTATCGCCGACGCCTTAATAAAGGCACATCGACGTGGTGTTGACGTCATTCTGATTGCCGACAAAAATCAGGATGAACATATTCCGACTAGCCTCATTCACGATTTGGCGCAGGCAGGTATAACAATCGTGTTTGATAGCGAACACAGCAGCGCCCACAACAAAGTAATGATCATTGATGCAAACTCACCACACCCGGCAGTCATCACAGGCAGTTATAATTTCACCCATGCTGCACAATTCACAAATGCTGAAAATTTATTGATATTTCGCGACAATCTAATGCTGACTCAGGCATATCATGACAACTGGCAATTTCATTACCTACATTCCCTACCGCTATGAAATCACCCATACCTTTCGATAATTTGCTGGAGCACTTAATTAACGATTCACACCAGACGGATCTGTTGTGGCAAGTCGCAATACTAGCTGTATGTGGCTTGATCAGCTGGGCAATAATGCACTGGCTCACCCCTTATCTTGCTCATGAGCGCGCCACTTGGCGTATAGGCAATGCCGCCGCCAAACGCATAGGGCTACCGATTACAGGGTTGCTACTTGTCTTCATTAGTCGCGCAATACTGGAACAATGGCACGAGACTCATCTGCTCAATATCGTAACGCCATTATTAGGCTCTCTCGTTATCGTACGCATCTTGGTATACATGTTGCGCTTCGCCTTTAATAACAGCGAAACCATTAAAACTTGGGAACGTTATATCGCCTGGATCATCTGGTCAGGCTTCGCACTTCATATCACAGGTTTACTGCCTCGTATTGAACGCGCATTGGATGCCGTTTCTTTTGAATCTGGAAATCATCATTTCTCACTCTTATTATTGTTTGAAGCACTTGCTGTTATCACCCTATCCATCATTGCTTCACTCTGGCTGGCTCAGTTCATAGAATCACGCCTACTGCGCATCACTAGTATGGACGTTAGTCTACGGCTGGCGCTTATTAAAGCAATGCGCACATTACTCGTAATTATTGCTGTACTTGTAGCATTACCTGCAGTCGGCATAGACCTCACCGTATTATCTGTATTCGGTGGCGCATTAGGTGTCGGGTTAGGACTGGGCTTACAAAAAATCGCCAGTAACTATGCATCGGGATTTATCATCTTGTTGGATCGCTCCATAAGACCAGGAGACATGATCACTGTAGGCACCAGTTACGGCGAAGTCAGTCAACTTAATACCCGCTACACGTTGTTGCGCGCGCTCGATGGCACTGAAATTATTATTCCTAATGAAAATTTACTCACATCCACCGTTATCAACCATTCTTTCACTAAACGTGATGTGCGCATCAAGCTCCCCATACAAATCAGCTATGACAGCGATGTCGAACGTACCCGTGAATTGATGAAGTCAATCGCACTTGCGCATAAACGCGTATTAAAAACTGAAGAATACACCCCCAGTGTATTACTGATAGAGTTTGCCGACAGCGGTATCAATCTGGAATTATCAATTTGGATCAACGATCCAGAAAATGGACAAAACAATTTACGCTCTGATCTCAATCTCGCTATTTGGCAAGCCTTCCAGCACGAAGGAATACAAATCCCCTATCCTAGACGCGATATTTACATGATTAACGACGCGAACAAATTATGACAATTGCTTGACTTCTGGTATATTCATGCATTAAAGTTTGATAACAGGATAAATATGTCCTGAATGTATCTAACGATATTTGAAACACACAAATGAGGTAACACACTTATGATGGATTTTATTGCAAACGGTTTAGTGGGTCATTTGCCATGGTACGGTTACGTACTCGTAGCACTGGCATTTACTCACATTACCATTGCTGCGGTTACAATTTACTTACACCGCCACCAAGCGCATCGTGCGCTGGAACTACACGCTATACCTAGCCATTTCTTCCGTTTCTGGCTGTGGCTTACAACTGGCATGATCACCAAAGAGTGGGCAGCTATCCACCGCAAACATCACGCCAAATGCGAAACTGAAGAAGACCCACATAGCCCGCAAGTATTGGGTATCAAAAAAGTATTTTTTGAAGGTGCAGAACTTTACCGCGCAGCACGTAAGGTTTCCGCCACTATGGAAAAATATGGTTCAGGTACGCCAGAAGACTGGTTAGAAAAGAACGTATATACCCCACACAGTGGATTAGGTATTTATTTGATGCTGGTGGTGAACCTTGTCCTGTTTGGACCTATCGGCCTCACCATCTGGGCAGTACAAATGGCGTGGATACCTATTACCGCAGCCGGCATTATTAACGGTATCGGCCACTACTGGGGTTATCGTAACTTCACCTGCGAAGATGCCAGCACCAACGTCTTCCCTTGGGGTATTTTGATTGGTGGTGAAGAGCTACATAACAATCACCACGCTTATGGTAGCTCTGCGAAACTCTCTAACAAATGGTATGAATTTGACATTGGCTGGTTATACATACGCAGCATGGAAATAGTCGGTCTAGCTAAAGTCAAAAAAGTCGCACCTACAGCGAAATTCAATGTCGCCAAGCAAGTATGTGACCAGGATCTGCTCAATGCAGTCATTACTCATCGCTATGATGTGTTGACTCGCTATGCCCGCACAGTTACTGCTTCTTGCAGCACTGAACTGGCAAAGCTGCAAGCGTCACTTCCACAGTTGCATGACAACAAAAAATTCAAGAAAGTCAAAGCATGGTTACACACTGATGCTGCGGATCTTGATGAGTCTGAAAAAGCCAACCTGGCTGAAGTGTTGAAACAAAGTCAGCAGCTCAATACTGTCTACACCATGCGTCAGGAACTGGCTCAGCTTTGGTCACGTTCCAATGCGTCTAAAGAGCAGTTGCTCAAGCAGTTACAAGACTGGTGTCAGCGTGCGGAAACCAGCGACATAACTTCGTTGCAATCGTTCTCGCATAAATTACGCAGCTACGCGTAACTAGCTCTACCCAATAAAAAACCCGCGTAAAGCGGGTTTTTTATTGGGTGCGATAGGGCTATCCGCCCCACAATCTGTCGCCTACTTTGGCTTGTGCATACCAGCGATTCAACGCCTCACCTTGCTGCGCATCATCCACCTCGTATCCAGGAGCAAAGTCACTCGCATTGATTACTTTATACGGCCCATGTTTCACTTCAAAAATCACACCACCTTCATCCAGCGACAGCACGCCATGCAAGACGCCAGCTGGCGTTTCCTGCACAGCACAATCTTCGCCCAACACCACACGGTGGGTGACAAAACCGTCGTCACTGAACAGCAGCACGACAAAACGCCCACGCAAAGCAGTTAACAATTCCCAGGTATGCTCATGGCGATGCGGACGTATCACCGTATTCGGCTCCATCGCTATAGCCAGACGCTGTATGCTGTCACCCAAATCGTCATGCATATTTGCATTCATACGGAAACGTGGCGAAGCAACTGCTTGCGCGCTGATATCGTCCAACCGACTAAAACTTAACTGCTTCAAATTCGCCTCCTAAGCGTAAACACGAGTTAATAATGGCAGTTCATGGCGCCGTGCATTGGCTGCCAGAAAATCACCACGTGGCATATAGTCGCCACGCGCCAGTGATTCCGCATTCAGTTCTGCCAGACATTCTGATGGGGCTTCTAACAATGCCGCAAACAGCACTTCCAATTCTCGCGCATCAACTTTCATACGACCGAACGGATGACGCCCGTCTATAGCCACCCAGAATAAACCCACATCCCAGCTATGACATTGGATAGCAGGGTGTTGAAACCATTCGGTCAATTTTTGTTCAAGCGCAGTCATAGTGTTTTCCAGTAAAATAAGCAGATTCTTATTATACGTCGAGAACCCCATGCGTTATTGGTTAATGAAGTCCGAACCCTCCGATGTCAGCATAGATGACCTTGCCAGCTTCCCCAATCAATCAGTTGCTTGGTATGGCATCCGCAATTATCAGGCGCGGAATTTTATGCGTGATCAGATGCAAGTTGATGATGCTGTGCTGTTCTATCACTCAAGTTGCGATCAGCCCGGCATTGCTGGTCTGGCACGAGTCAGTCGCTTAGCTTACCCAGACGAAACACAATTCGACACCAGCAATAAATACTTCGACCCTAAAGCCACCCACGAAACACCGCGCTGGCTTAACGTTGACGTACAACTGGTCAAAAAAACTCGTTTGATGCCGCTCAAGGAAATCCGTGAATATCCCGAGCTCGAGCATATGCGCATTCTGCAACGTGGCAATCGCCTGTCTATCACCCCAGTTGACCCGCGCGAATACGAGTTCATTTTAAGTAAATTATGATCAACTTATATCACCGCTGGTCATCCATGGCTGCACAGCAAGTTCGTATAGCATTACACTTCAAAGGAATAGCGGCTAACGAAATCGCCTTAAACCAACAGGATGATGAAATATGGTTTGAACTCGGTTGCGCGCGTGCTGATCTGGCTTTGCAATTACCTGATCATGATTTGCAAACAGATACCCTCACCATCCTGCGCAATCTGGACGACTGGGCAGGTGGCACACCCATTTATAACGGCCTGGTCAGCGATGATGCATGGCAAGCTTTACTGAACTGGCGCACCAGCGTACAGGCGATACGTGAGCGACTCTATGCACCTGTGCTCCCGGCATTCATAGATATCGGCGGCAGCGAAACAGAGCTGGCCAGTTACAAAGCCAACGTACAACATCGCTATGGCATGAGTGTAGAAGCCTTATCCAATGACCGTTATGACGGATTTAATCAGCTGGTCGCACAGTCTAATTTGATCGCATTAGGCAAGCATCTCGCCAAACAGCGCTTTTATCTCAACAACAGCCTCAGTGCTTGTGACATCCTGATTGCAACGGATCTTTTTCCGCTACAATTACTGGATGGCGTAACCATGCCACTGGACTTGATGTACTACATACAACGCGTAGAAACCGCCTGCCATACCAGCTTACGCGCAGGACTCATTACTCAACACTAAAGGAAATAACATGACATTTATCGAATTGCTCACATTTATCAGTACACACAGCAAATACGACATTACTGATGGCGACATCAACAACACACTGACCGTTGCTCTGGAAGGCAAACACAAAAATGCCGTGATAGGCGACATCATTGCGCAAATGTACAAAAACAGCGGCCTGACCGACACCAATGCTGAAATTGAGCGTGCGCTGGCAATTAAAACGCTGGGTCCAATACGCCTGTTCTACATGAAGGATGATGCTCCTGTAGAAGGCTTCCGCCTGGTAGAAAATATCGTCCACGCCATCGACGGCGCATTCAATGATGAAGCCATGCGTTTGAAGGCGTGAGTATTTATCTCGCCTACTATCTTGCGATGGGGCTACTTTCCGGCTTCATCGCAGGCTTACTCGGCGTAGGTGGCGGACTGATACTGGTTCCGTTACTGGTCTGGTTATTCAGCATGCAAGGGTTTGCCCATGAATCCAACATGCTCATGGCGTTAGGTACGTCACTGGGCGTGATCAGCATCACCGCCATTTCCAGCGTACGCGCACATCACGCACATGGCGCGGTCAACTGGAACACGGTCAAACATATCCTGCCTGGCATACTGTTCGGCACCTTGTTTGGTGCCTGGCTGGCCAGCAAACTGCCCAACACTTTTCTGCACCATTTTTTTATCGCATTTTTGTTCTACGCAGCCACACAAATGCTGCTTAACTTCAAACCCAAAGCTCACCGTAATTTGCCAGGCTACCTGGGCATGTCATCGGTCGGCAGCATCATCGGGATAGTATCGAGCTGGGTCGGTATCGGCGGCGGCACGCTATCCATTCCCTTTATGCTATGGTGCAATGTCAAACTGCACCAGGCCATCGCCACCTCCGCCGCGATTGGCTTCCCCATTGCAGTAGCAGGTGCGCTTGGGTATGTCTTCACGGGATGGTCTGTTAGCCACTTGCCCGCCTATAGCGCCGGTTATGTCTACCTGCCAGCTTTCGCCACTATCGCCAGCACCAGCATATTCACCGCCCCTATAGGTGCGCGCCTGGCGCACCGCTTACCTGTGAACGTACTTAAACGCCTGTTTGCAGCACTATTGTATGCATTAGGGATAAAAATGCTGTTAGGCTAATAAGCAGATATCAGTGCAACAAACCACCACGCGCGCTAATTGCAGTGATATCTATATAATCTGAAGCTCTGTGCGCTGAGTTCACAGTCAAATAGTAGCCACCCAGATCCAGATTATGGGTATTGGCGATTGCCTGACCAAGTTGCTTGCCACTATCAGCCTGCATCAATCCCTTTACCAACCATTTCGCCGCCAGATAACCTTCCATGGTCAAGTGTGACGGCGCTTCATCTCGGTATTTTTTCATTAACTTCTCCAACTCGCGTACCGATGCCATGGAGAAATTTCCAGGATGAGGTACGACCTGTGTAATCACCACACCCGCGGAAGCTTTACCGGCGATCTCCATCAACGTCTGATGATTAATGAGCGACAAGCCTATCAAGACTGCACCAGGCGACATAGGATGATAAGTTTTCACAAACTCCGCTGCTGGCAAAGTTTCCAATATCATTAATGTAGTTTGCGCACCACCCGATTTAATTTTCTGTATCGCCGCAGTCGTATCTGCTGCATTGTTTTCACGCAAAGATTGCTCAGCCACCAATTGCAGGGAACTACCGCGCAAGCTGGCTTTCATAGCCTGCAAGCCATTTTGTCCGTAGCTATCTGCTGCATAAACCACAGCCACCTTAGTTAAACCTAATGTTTTTAAATAATCCAATGCTGCCTTGATCTCCTGTGCATAGCTCGGCCGCATAAAATACACATGTGCATTTTGTGCCACATTCACACCAGAAAATGGGGCGACCAAAACGGTATCGCCATGCTCAAACTCAGGATTAGCTAATGTCGCCTCCACCACGTTATCACCGTAGTAACCAAACAGAACATCCACTTTATCTTTAGTCAAAAAGTCATGAGTAATCTGGTTAGACTTCTCAACCGAACCTTGATTGTCACGTACATCCAATACGATTTTTTTGCCATGCACACCGCCATTACCATTAATGTAATCCACATAAACTCGCGCACCGGCCAGAAAATCCTTACCCAGATCGCCGTTGTCACCCGTCATATCAATAGACTGCCCTACCCGTATTTCCGCTGCATAACTCATAGTTATGAACAGTGAAAACGCTATTACCACCATCAAACGCAAATAAACCAACATAATTTTTATATACCCAAGCAACTCACAGAAGCCTTCAGTTTATTGCAAGTCTGTTGCAACATTATGAAGCTGCAACAACGTCACAAATCAGGTTAGAATCTACTTTTACACTACGAGAATAGTCACCATGCCTGTGAATCTAGCGCCACCCATTGCTGAAAATCTGTTACCCATTGCGGGCGTCACCATAGGCATTGCCTCCGCAGGCATTAAAAAAGAAGGTCGCAAGGATGTGACTTTGATGCTGCTAGCACCCAACAGTCGTGTCGCAGGCGTGTTCACCCAAAACCGCTTTTGCGCAGCTCCCGTCATCGTCGCGAAAAAGCATCTAGGCAAAACCGCACCACGTGCGCTTATCATCAACACGGGCAATGCCAACGCTGGCACGGGTGACGACGGTCTGGCACGCGCCCGCGCTGTATGTGAGGCACTGGCTGCATTGCTACCCTGCAGCGAACCTGAAATTCTGCCATTCTCGACTGGCGTGATTATGGAACCGCTACCTGCCGACAAAATTATCGCTGCCTTGCCTGCCGCGATTGCAGACTGCCGTGCTGACAACTGGTTTGCCGCTGCCAATGCCATCATGACCACGGACATCGTAGCCAAAGCCACATCACGCCAAGTCACAATAGCTGGCAAAACCATCAGTATTACGGGTATCGCCAAAGGCTCGGGCATGATCCATCCCAACATGGCAACCATGCTCGGCTATGTCGCTACCGATGCCGTAATCAATCAGGAAGCTTTGCAGAGCATGGTCAAACATGCGGCAGATTTGAGTTTCAACTGCATCACCGTCGATGGCGACACCTCGACCAATGACTCCTTCATGCTCATCGCAACAGGACAAGCTGGCAATGCCGAAATCACCGACTGCAACAGCGCAGATTATCTGGCGCTGGCTGACGCAATTACCGACCTCTCACGCGAACTCGCGCAAGCTATCGTGCGTGACGGTGAAGGCGCAACCAAATTTATGAGCATCGTAGTCGAAGGCGGACGTGATCGTGACGAATGCCGCAAAATAGGCTACGCCATCGCCCACTCTCCGCTGGTTAAAACCGCATTCTTTGCATCCGACCCCAATCTTGGACGCATCCTTGCAGCGATCGGCTACGCAGGCGTGACTGACCTCGACGTCAGCACGCTGCAAATGTATTTAGGCGATGTACTGGTTGCCGAGAACGGCGGCCGTGCTGCCAGCTATCAGGAAGCAGATGGTCAGCGCATCATGAAACAGGCTGATATCACCGTGCGCATTGTCCTCAATCGCGGCGATGCGGATGCCACTTTATGGACCTGCGATTTTTCTTATGATTACGTGAAGATCAATGCCGAATACCGCAGCTGATTTGAGCGGGTTAATTACCCGTGCAGAAAGCGTGCTGGCGCGACTGGAAGACTGGCTGCCTGCGCCACCGCCGAGCGTTGATCTGGATACCGCCATCGCCTACCGCTGGCGGCGGCGTGGTGAACGTGGCTGGCTGGAAGCCATTGCCCATCCACAAATGCTGGATCTGGCACGACTCACAGGCATAGACCAGCAAAAACAGCGTATCAGCCAAAACACCCAGCACTTTGTCATGGGCAAACCTGCCAATAACGTCCTGCTCACAGGCGCACGCGGCACAGGAAAATCATCACTGATCAAAGCCATGCTGACGGAATATTCGCCACTAGGATTACGCGTCATCGAGGTAGACAAGGCCGATCTGGTCGATTTAGCCGACATCACCCAGCAACTGGCAGGCAGAGCCGAACGCTATATCATATTTTGCGATGACTTATCGTTCGAAGCGGAGGAAGCGGGCTACAAGGCGCTCAAAGCAGCCCTTGACGGCACACTCGCCGCACCGCCTGACAACGTACTCATATACGCCACCTCCAACCGTCGCCATCTCATGCCTGAATACATGAGTGAAAATGAAAAGACCCAACATCACGGTGCAGAGGTTCACCCTAATGAAGCAGTAGAAGAAAAAATTTCACTATCAGAACGCTTCGGGCTATGGCTATCATTTTATCCATTCGATCAGGATGCTTATCTTGCAGCCGTTGCAGTATGGCTGGATGCGCTCAAGGTTGAAATTACTGACCCTGAGCTACTTCGTCGTGAAGCGCTGCAATGGGCGCTCGCACGCGGCACGCGCTCAGGCCGCACCGCATGGCAATTTGCTCGGGACTACACAGGCCGGAATTAACGTGGCAAGGTATAATTACTCTGGTCAAATTGATCAATGCCACAGTCCAATGTGGCAATCCAGTCGAGGAAAGCATGGACTGCGGGCTTACCCTGAAACCAGCGCCCATGTTGTGGCACGATGGCGTGTATATCCATTTCTTTCACCATATTGACCCAATAGCGACAAACTTTGCTCGACACCATATAACGCTGATGAAACCCCTGCATATGCTCAATATGTTCACGAAACTCAGCTGGGGTTACGATAGGTTGCGTCACCTGATCATGATGCACTAAGGATGCACCCATATCGCCACTGAATAAAATACGGGAACGCGGATCATAAAACTGAAAATTACCTTCCGCATGTAAGAAATGGGCAGGAACAGCAACTATCTCATCCTTGCCCAACTTAATTCGCATGCCGCCATCAGGAATCCCGACGATACGTCCTGACGTTTTATCGCCCGTACAAAAATGGGGTACGAAGCGTGACCACAAGCTGGACACATACAAATCAGCATCGGTGGACATCATCCACTTATTTAATGAACCAACGATGTCTGGATCCTGATGGGATGCCAGCAAATATTTAAGATTTTTGTAATGAAAGAACTTACCCATACCCACAATCAAACCATTAAATGTCATATTGCCAGAAGGATCAATCAAAGCACCCTCACCATTTGATACAATCAGGAATTGATTTGCTTGGACGGCTGCGGCATTATCATCAACCAGATCATTAAACATCATGCAAACATGGTCACCATCATTGTAAAGTTCTATAGACATCGGGTTTCACTAAAAAGATATTAATGTCCTCATTGTACGTCACTCAGATAAATTAGGAAACACTAATGCAGCCACCCCTCATTCACGTTGCCGCAGCCGCGATTATCCGCCCTGACGGACAATTCCTGCTCGCCAGCCGACCCGCCGACAAACCCTATGCGGGCTATTGGGAGTTTCCTGGTGGCAAGATCGAAGCGGGAGAGTCTGCTCATCAGGCGCTGGTACGCGAATTAGAAGAAGAGCTGGGAATACACATTACGCAGGCTACGCCGTGGATTACCCGCACCCACGAATACGCCACCGCAACCGTTGTACTTAATTTTTTCCGAGTCACGGCCTGGGAAGGCCAGCCACATCCCCGTGAAGGGCAGACCCTTAGCTGGCAAGATGCCGACAATATCACCGTTGCTCCGCTCTTACCTGCGAACTCACCCATTATCAAAGCGCTGTCACTGCCAACATTGATGGGGATTACCCAGGCACAATCTGACCCGCATGGCTTTCTCTCCAAACTGGATAGTGCATTAGCCAATGGATTGAAGCTCATCCAGATTCGTGAAAAGGATATGCCTGCTGCCGAATTACAAGCATTTACACGTGAAGTCACACTACGCACCCATGCCCAGCACGCCTATACCATCGTTAACAGCGACATAGCCCTGGCACTAGCCACAGGTGCCGATGGCGTACAGCTCACATCCAGCCAGCTTGCTCAACTCGATACACGACCAGATTTGCTCTGGGTAGGCGCATCCTGCCACAACGCTGACGAACTAAGCCGCGCAGCACAACTAGGCTGCGACTATGCACTGCTGTCCCCCGTGCTACCTACTGCCAGCCACCCTGGCGCACCCACGCTAGGCTGGGATGAATTTACCCGATTATCCCAGCAGCGCAGTCTGGCCATATTCGCACTAGGTGGGCTCACACCAGCTGATTTGCAAACTGCACAACAGCATGGTGCACACGGCATTGCCTTGTTACGTGGAGCATGGCAATGAAATTTGACTGGCTGCTCAAATACGCCTTACCTGCATTGCTCATCAGCGTAGCCATCGCAGGGGGGTTATACCAGACCTGGCAACATCAACACACAGCGACTACCCGTATCACCTGCAACAGCCCAGCTCAGGGTTGTCAGTTTCTGTTAGACCAGCAACCGGTAAAAGTAGAATTCATAGAGCCGCCATCCGGCTTACACCCATTTACCCTGCGCGTAAGCATCGCGCATGCACAGGAAATCCACGCCCATTTCACCATGAAAGAGATGGAAATGGGATACAATCAATATCGATTATTGGCGCTATCCCCACAGCAATGGCAAGCACGTGTCGTTTTACCCGTTTGCGTGACTGGACGACATGACTGGATATTGACGTTAAACATAGACAATAAGCAGGTTGAAATACCATTTAACGGATAAATTGTCACCAAACTGTCACAATTACACCTTATAATTTTAAGCAATTACAGGAGTACGACATGCCCACAGAACATACCTATAAACAATTCGACACCGATCTGGAAAACATGCGCGCTCGCGTGCTACAAATGGGTGGCCTGGTAGAACAACAAATCACTCAGGCGATGGAAGCGCTGGTTAATGCTGATTTCGTATTAGCTGATCAAGTGATTAGCAATGACCATCTGGTCAATGCGCTGGAAGTGGGTATAGACGAAGACTGTGCGCAAATTATTGCCCGTCGCCAACCGACTGCATCTGACTTACGCATGGTAATGACTGTTGTTAAAACCATTACCGACCTGGAGCGTATAGGTGACGAAGCAGCCAAAGTAGCGCGCATGGCGCGGGAAATTCATCAAAACGGCCGTATCTATCAGCCAAAATTCAACCAGATTGAATTTATGGGCACCATTGTTCTCGAGATGCTGCACAAAGCGCTGGACGGCTTTGCCCGTCTGGATGCAACCACGGCAATCGAAGTATGCCGTAGCGACGTACAGGTAGATGAAGAATATCATTTAGTTTTGCGCAACCTGATCACCTACATGATGGAAGATCCACGCACCATTTCCATCTTCATTGACATCATGTTCGTTGCCAAAGCCATAGAACGTATGGGCGATCATGCCAAAAACATGTCTGAATATGTGGTTTACATGGTTAAAGGCAAAGATGTACGTCATACCACGGTTGAAGAAATCGAACGCACAGCTTCAAATTAATTTGAGATATGCAGTTAACAAAAAAGGGAGCTGAATCGCTCCCTTTTTTTATCTCCACCTCAAACCCAGTAATCTTGCCGGCACACACCACGCATCTCGCAATATTGGCAAACTTTGGCGATACCATTGGCAGGCAATGGTGCGGACTGATGAAGCTGATTAAATATCGTCACCAGACGTGTTGCGCAGGTTTCGGCAGCCGCTTCAGGTTCTTGCGCCAAATCAAAAGAGCTTACTGCATCATCATCCAGACTCACAAAAGCAGCCTGGACTATGTCCTCACTCAACAACAAGGCATAAGCCAATAGCTGCACATCTTCTTCTTTGCCTTTGTCTACCTTATTTTGCAATTCTTTGCCATTACTGGTTTTATAATCAAGTACAGCATAGTTGTCACCGAGTTTATCAATGCGATCCAGTCGACCGTGGAGCTTGATTGCATACCCTGCATCCAGTGCCAATACCTGACTGGCATCAACCTCGCCCTGATACCAGTACCAACCTTCCTGCTCACGCAAGATTTGCCAGTCTATATAGCTTTCTACTTGCGCCAGCCAGCGCACATGCCAGGCACGGGCGAAATAATCATTGACCATCAACGGCGCAAAATCAACGTCACTTTGCTCGATAAGTGCGGCAATAGCAGCTTCACGTCCTAACGCCATGACACTAGCGTGTTGCTCATGAAAATGCCGCAGAATAAGGTGCACAACCTGACCGTAATCAGACTTCTCCACGTCGGCACTAATATCATCCACCGCATTCAAACCCAGCATATAACGCGCATAGTATTGATATGGGCAAGCTAACAATGCGTTATAGGCACTGACACTAATTTTGCTGGGTATCAACTCACTCGGCACACTCGGCTGTGGCATAGGCTGCCGCACAGGCAACACCGCATTATCAGCGCTGATGACCATAGCTACCGCCGCTTGCGCATGCAAATCCTGATTGACCAGACTCCCGCCCCATGCCAATTGGGACACGCTATCCAGCCGCTCCAGCCACGCACTGACAGGATTGAGCTCACCTTCAATGAGGGACTGCCACAACACTTGTACCGGCGCAGTCGTGAGCAACAGTTGCTGCAAATCAGCCTGTACCTGTGCAACGGCCTGCGCTCGGGTGGGTAAACCCAAAGCACTGCGTACGGACTGATTAAAAAACACACCCTGCTGAGGCAATGACGGCAGGTTACGCGCATCCGCCCCCAGCAATAATGCCGCATCAAACTGACGCAAACGTGTCGCAGCCAGATGGGTAAATATCACTGGGCTATCCACATCGGTTTCGACGAATGCCGCGCTGGCTAATTCACGGCTTAACCAGCGATGAAATTCGGCCAGCTCAAACAGCCCGACATCCCCCGCCAATTCCATCCGGCGCTGCCTTAACACATCAATCAACGCCACACCGGCTGCATCATCCACCAGACACTGACTCACACCCAGCAATTGCAAACTGCTTTGTAATTGATCCAGCCAGCCAGCCAAACTATTCATGCGCTGCGTATTGACCAATAACGCCGCATCTTGCAATGCCGACAATACTGCCTGTGCCACCAGCGCATCTGCTGGCAATAACGCAATTAAACGCGCCCATCCCTGAGCTGGGCCATGTTGACGCAACCCCTGTTCCAATTGATGCACCGCAAGCAGACGCTGTTCACTGTCTAATTCATTCAACACATGAGGTGACTTCATCAGGTCTAGCACATCGACATGATTAGCCCCGGTCAGCAACACCGCTACCCAGCGCATCACCACCGTACTTGCTGTAGTGGTATCCAGCGTCCAGCCAGTTTCGTCTGCCACCAATATCTGCGCCCGCTCCAGCAGTGCCCGCAACCGCCGCGCACTGACCCGATCCTGCACCACCACAGCAATATTGCGTTTACCTTCGTGCAGCCACAGTCTAATTTGCGTGTCCGCCGCGCGCGCTTCATCTTCCAGGCTGGTGGCCGCACAATAGCTTAATCTAGGGGCAATAGGATTAACCGGTAAGGTCTGGCGTAATTGCAACGCACGCTGGCGTAACGGTACCGCCAATGTTTCTGGCCAAGCTGCGGAGAGCGTCTGTGCAATCGGCGTCAGCGCATCTTCAAGGTGGTAATAGTTAACGGAGGCATGCTCGGCATAACGAGCAAGAAAACGCTGCTCCAGTCGCGACAGGCTGGACAAGCCCACCACAAACAGGGGGGCGCGTGACTGTTCCGCCAATTGCGCCAGTTGCAGGGCATAGTGGGCAGCTGGGCTATCTGCTGTCTGATTCAGTGCAAACCACAAATCATGCACTAACCGCGCTTCAAACGTCACTGCCTGATGTTGCTGGACTTGATAATAACTTAACAATTGCGCAGCAAATTCATCCACGTCCAGCGGCATATCAACGGCCTGATGCGTCAGCTCGTCAAACAGGTGTGCAATCTCATCGCACATCGCCCAGAGCAATGCGGTATCAAACCAGCCCTGGGCTTTAAGTGCCTGATACAGCAACGCACTGCGCTGACTGCTAGCTAAAGTTGGTGTGTTTAGCGTTACTGATTGCGCCCATGCAGGTAAGGTCAACACTGGCGGCGGGATGATTACCTCACGCTCGCTGGCCACAGCTAACTGCTGATATAGCAATGGCGCCGCATGAAAATTGGGAACCAGGATCAGCGCATCGGCCAGTTCGACTTGTGCTAGCTGGCATTGCGCAACAATGTCACGCGCCACGCGCGCATAAAAAGCAGGCAACACGAGGAGCAGAGATTAACGTTTAAGCAGCGCTAATTTATCTGTCTTACCATTCCAATCATCCGCGTCAGGCAACGGATCTTTGCGTTCGATAATCGCTTTCCAGCCCCGCGCCAACGTCGCATTCAATTCGGTGCAATGCTGTTGATCAGCGGGCACATCATCCTCAGCAAAAATCGCTTCAGCAGGACATTCAGCCACGCATAACGTACAATCTATGCACTCGTCCGGATCTATGACCAGGAAATTTTCGCCTTCGCGAAAACAATCCACGGGACACACATCGACGCAATCGGTATATTTACACTGGATACAATTTTCAGTTACTACATAAGTCATGGATATTCTCTCATTCAAGCCACATCGTTGCATTTTACCCTGCTTGTTTCCCGCTGTGGACATCTAAATGCGTGAATTGATGCGGCAACTATTCACACTCTGCCTCACACTGCTGATATACAGCTTAAGTCAGCCCGCGTTCGCACTGGATTATCAGATAAAACTGGATGCGCCTGCTGATATAAAACCACTGCTCACACAACATCTGGACATCTACCGCTGGCGTACCAATCCTGCACTGGATGAAGCGCAACTCCGCAGACTTTATCGCCTGACCCCGGACGACATCAGCACACTATTATCTACCGCAGGCTATTTTTCCGCCAAAACCACCTCATCCCTGGAACAGAATGGCGATAACTTTATTGCCAGTTTCAAGGTAGAGCCAGGCGAACCCAGCCTGGTGACCAGCACTACCATCAAAGCCATCGGCCCGATTACTGACCATCCAGAAAAATATCAGACGTGGTTACAAGATACACCCTTGCGTTTAAAAAAAGGCGACGTATTTACTCAGGACGCATGGGCAGCAGCCAAACGTGATTTACTTGCCAGTCTGATTTTGCACCAATACCCCAAAGCCAAAATCGTAAATAGCGTCGCGCAAGTTAACCCTGACACTCATCAAGTCGCTATAGATATACTCCTGGACAGCGGAAAATCTTACCAGTTTGGCATCACCACCATTACCGGATTAAAACGCTATCCAGCCAGTATTATTGAGCGCCTGAACCCCATTACTCCCGGCGAGCCATATGATCAGGCCAAACTGCTGGCATTCCAGTCCAAATTGCAAAGCACCCCATATTTCCAATCTGTTGAAATATTGGTCGAGCCCAACGAGGACAACGCAACCAATCTGCCCATTGCCATCAATGTCAAGGAAGTACGAAGTCAGAAACTAGGCTTGGGTTTAGGGGCCAGTACCGACAATGGCCCACATGCCCAAATCGAATATCAGAATCTGAACATGTTAAACAGCAATCTGGTATTTTCCAGCGCGCTGAAAATTGATCCCAACATACAAAGTCTGGACACGCAGCTGAAACGGCCTCGCGATGAACTGGGTTACATAGACAGCATCCGTCATTTCATCCAACATGCCGACATTGAAGGTGAAATCACTACCCAGAACAGTATTGCACTCAAACGCACGCGCAATAAAGGCCGCATCGAAACCAGCATCACCACTCAGTACACTACCGAACATAAAACAGTGTCAGGCGCCGTGGGTGACAACTTGCAAGCCCTTACCCTCAATTACATATGGACTTATCGCAATCTGGACAATCTGCTCTTCCCCACCCGAGGCTACGTATTCAGTACCGAAATTGGTGGTGGCGCTAAAGCAGTTTTATCCGATCAAAGCTTTTTGCGTAGTTATAACCGTGCCATTTACTTTTACCCTATCAGCAAATATGACAGCCTCACCCTGCGAGGTGAAATGGGTATCGTCATCGCACCCGATCGCAACGGCATCCCTACTGATTTCCTGTTTCGTACCGGTGGCGACCAGTCGGTGCGTGGTTATAACTACCAGAGTCTGGGGGTTGCTGATGGCAGCGCTATCGTCGGTGGCCGCTACCTGTCGACAGCCAGTGCAGAATATACCCACTGGATAACTCCGAAATGGGGTGCGGCAATATTTTATGACATAGGCGATGCAGCCGACACATTCGCCACCCTGCATCCTGTTGCAGGCTACGGTGTAGGTACGCGCTGGCGCAGTCCGCTTGGCCCTTTGAGTCTTGATGTGGCTTATGGTGAAGCGGTTTCCAGTTTTCACATCCACTTCAGTTTGGGGAGCGCATTTTGACTGCTGCCAACTTACTGAACTGGCGGATTTACGCCAAACCATTACGCTATCTGCTAGGTACAGCGATATTAATTGCCGTGCTGATCGGCGTATCAGGCAGCGCACCTGTATTACGATTAGCTGCCCAGCTTATCCACCGTATCAGCGCAGGACAAATCACCATCGAGGGCATTTCCGGCTCACTATTCAATACCCTGAATATAGAACACATACAGCTGGATACGCCCACTAAAACCATCACCCTGCAACAGACCACCTACTCATGGTCAGCCAAATCATCATGGCAACATCGACAACTGGAAATCAACCAGCTTGCCATTAACCAACTGGTGATTCTGTCCAAGCAACCCGACAACCAGCCCTTAACCCTGCCCACCAGCCTGACACTCCCATTTGCCGCAATATTACAACATGCTCGCATCAACACCCTCAGCATAATAAACAATGGTACGACTATCACCTTGCAGCCCATTACCTTCAGCCTACGCTATGACCAGCAGCACTACCAAATCCAGGCACAGGCCAATTCGCAATGGGGTAACGCACAATTACAGGCTATGCTGGCTGATACCGCACCATACAAACTTAGCAGTGACATCCAGCTCGGCATGCACGATGGCGTACATGCTTATGATGCGCATACCCTGCTGACAGGCACACTCAACAACATCACCCTGAATAGCCAGGCACAATCGCATGACGCCAACGCCACCATCACAGCGCAATTCAGCCCATTTAACCTTCAACCGTTAATGCAAGCTCACGTCGATATCCACAATCTAAATCCCGCCGCTATTGCCAATGGGCTTCCACTGGCCATGATAGATGGACAGATAGACATACGCCCTGCTGATGGTAACAATTACCTGGGCAACATTATGCTTAACAATAGTCGGGCAGGCAGTCTGGATCAGAACAAACTGCCCGTTACCCAGATAACCACGCAATTTAATGGCTCACCCAACACACTCAACTTTGATAAATTAATGCTGGCACTGGGCACAAATGCCCGCATAGCTGGTGCAGGTAAGTGGGATAACCATGGACTGGCATTACAGATGGATGTAAAACAACTGGACCTGCACAACATACACAATGATTTATACGCCACCCGACTAAATGGCACCCTGAATGCCCACGCGGACGCCCAACAGCAAACCTTCACCGCTAACCTTGCACAATCAGACTATGCAATCAAGCTCGCCGCCACCTACAAACAGCAACAGCTTAATATCGCCAGCGCACAACTCAATGCGGGTACTAGCAAACTGGATTTTGCGGGTCAGCTTAGCTTTACCGGCAACCATCCATTTTCTGCAACGGGGCAATTAAAACATTTTGACCCTGCTCATTTCGGCCGCTACCCCAGCGCCAACATTAACGCCAACTTCAACACCAAAGGCCAAATTCAGCCACAATTGCAGACCCAGCTACAGCTTGATATTGATCACAGCACTTACAACCATGCTGCGCTCAGTGGTCACGCAACTGTTGAAATCGCGCCGCAGCGCATCAACAACAGTAATGTGCAACTACAATTAGGCAGCAACACCTTAAACTGGCAAGGCAGTTATGGCGCACCTAAAGACCGTATCACCTGGCAACTCAATGCACCCAACATTGCCAATCTGGGCGATGGTTTTTCTGGCAAGGTGATCGCGCACGGCACATTACATGGCACCCTGGACAACCCGGCTGGTGAACTGAGCCTGCAAGGGGAGCAGATCCACTGGCTGTCAACGTTAAGCCTCGCTAAAATCAACGCGCATATCAATATAGCCTCAGGTAACAATGGCGCAGTGCAAGCGGATGCGGATATACAGGGCATACACACAGGTAAGCAGCAACTCCAGCACGCGCAAGTCACCATCAGTGGCACACGGAACCGCCACACCATCAACCTGACAGCAACCAATCCTCAATTCGACTTAAATACCACGCTGACGGGCAACTGGCATGACCAGCGCTGGGACGGCAGCATCAACCAGCTCCACAATGTCGGCAGCTACCCGTTCACCCTGCAAACACCCGCGCAACTGTCCATCCAGTCCAACAGCGCGCAACTGCGTCACGCCTATTTCGATTTCGCCAAAGGCACGGTTAAGCTGGAGCAGTTCGATTATGCCAAATCCGGCATAACGACTACAGGGAGTGCCAGCCATATAGATATAGGTCCTATTCAGCAAAGCCTTTACCCCAACCCGCGCATACACAACACACTCATAGCAGGTGGAAAATGGCAGGCACACCTAGACCAGCAACTTAATGGCGCACTGGAAATATGGCGTGAAGCTGGCGACATCGGCATCATAGGTGACAAAACGACTCAATTAGGACTTGATCAAACACATCTGACCCTGCAGGCGCAGCATAATCATCTGACTACACAACTGGACATACACGGCACCACGCTGGGCAAAATCAGCATGCAAGGCAGCACTACATTAGCGCAAAGCAATCATCAACTTATACTCTCGACCCATGCGCCCGTACTTGCCCAGGCAAAAATCGACTTACCCACGCTAGCATGGATAACCAGCATCCTGAGCGACGATGTGCATTTAGATGGTGCCATGCAAGCCGAGGTCAATCTGCACGGCAGTCTTTATGCACCTGTGTTTAACGGTGTAATCAATGCCAACCAACTCGTATTTACCCATGCAAGACAAGGCATCGCACTGCAAAAGGGCACATTTAACGCCGAATTTAATCAGGACACGTTGCACATCAAACAGCTGCACTTTAAGGCTGGAGGAGATTTGAATGTACAAGGTGATATTAAAATCAATCAAGGGCTGACAACCCTGCAACTCCATGCTCAGGCGACACAGCTAAATCTGATCAACCGTCCTGAACGTCAAGTTACTATAACTGGTACAGCCGATATTACCGGTCAGAACCAGCGCATCAACGCGATAGCAGATATCACTATTGATCACGCCCTGCTCAATCTGAATGACAGCAACATGCCGCAACTGAGTAATGATGTAGTTATCGTGGGTAGAACACATGACCTGAACAAATCAACCCAACCATCCGGCACAACAACACCTGCATGGCAGGTCAATACTGATATCAAACTCAATCTGGGCAAACATACGCAAATTACTGGATCAGGGCTAGATGCACGCTTGAAAGGCACGCTCAAATTAGTACAGCATGACAGCAGCCCAGCGGTTGCAAATGGCACGATTAGCATAGCTGAAGGCACCTACACCGCATTTGGCCAACGCCTGGACATCAACCGTGGCATACTTAATTTTGTATCTACAACTGACAACCCGGGCGTGGACATCCTGGCGACACGCACCTACACCGATGTCACCGTCGGAACACAAATCACCGGCACTGCTCTTGAACCCGTGGCAAAACTGGTTTCCATCCCTAACATGACTGACAGTGAAAAATTATCCTGGCTGGTACTCGGTCACGGCAGCGAAAAAGGCACTGATGGTGCAGACACCAAAGCTCTGCAAGCAGCGGCCAGCTACTTCCTTGGCAAAAACAATTCCATCTCCCTGCAATCCAAACTCACGCAACTGACTGGGCTAGACAAAATCGGCATCGATGGAGATGGTACCTTAGACAGCAGCATGCTCAGTCTGGGCAAACGACTCTCTGATCAAGTCTATATCAACTATCAACAAGGTCTGACCAACACCAAGCAACTGGTTAAAATGACTTACGAGCTCAGTCGCCGCTTCTCCATACGCGCACAAAGCGGCGCTGAGTCAGCACTGGATTTGTTTTACACCTTCCGCTTCGACTAATACGCATTTAATTTTTTCATCTGCCTCTTGAAAATCCACCTAACCGCCCCTATTATTAGCACTCCTCGGACGAGAGTGCTAAAATCGCACCGCCCGAGATGAAATTTGCGTGACATCTTGTCACACCGTTTTTTATTTAGTTTATTTAATTAGGAGCTTCAGTAATGAAAATTCGTCCTTTACACGACCGTATCATCGTTAAACGTATGGAAGAAGAACGCAAAACCGCTTCAGGTATTGTTATCCCTGACAGCGCAACTGAAAAACCAGACCAAGGCGAAGTATTGGCTGTTGGTAATGGCAAAATTGCTGAAAACGGCACCGTGCGTCCTTTGGATGTAAAAGTAGGTGACCGTGTTCTGTTCGGTAAATATGCAGGTCAGTCTGTAAAAATCGACGGCGATGAAGTATTGGTTATGCGTGAAGAAGACATCATGGGCATCATGGAATAATCCATCCCCTTATCATTATTTAACCTATCAATTCAGGAGTAAGTTATGCCAGCAAAAGACGTAAAATTCGGTGACGTAGCCCGTCAAAAAATGATGATCGGCGTGAACATTCTGGCCGACGCAGTTAAAGTAACCTTGGGCCCTAAAGGCCGTAACGTTGTGTTAGATCGCGCTTTCGGCGCACCTATCATCACCAAGGACGGTGTTTCAGTTGCTAAAGAAATCGAATTAAAAGACAAATTCGAAAACATGGGCGCGCAAATGGTTAAGGAAGTTTCTTCCAAGACTGCTGACGTAGCTGGTGACGGTACTACTACCGCTACTGTATTGGCTCAAGCCATGTTGAAAGAAGGTATGAAGTTTGTTGCTGCCGGTATGAATCCTATGGATTTGAAACGCGGTATGGACAAAGCAGTAAGCTCTATCGTTGAAGAACTGAAAAACATTTCCAAACCTTGCGCAACTTCTAAAGAAATCGCTCAAGTTGGTTCTATTTCTGCTAACTCAGAAAGCACCATCGGCGACATCATTGCTAACGCAATGAGCAAAGTGGGTAAAGAAGGCGTTATCACTGTTGAAGATGGTACCAGCTTGGAAAGCGAACTGGACGTAGTTGAAGGTATGCAGTTTGACCGTGGCTACTTGTCACCTTACTTCATCAACAACAATGACAAGCAAATCGCTGGTCTGGACAATCCTTTCGTGTTGTTACACGACAAGAAAATCTCCAACATCCGTGACTTGCTGCCAGCACTGGAACAAGTTGCTAAAGCTGGTCGTCCATTGCTGATCATCGCTGAAGATATCGACGGCGAAGCATTGGCCACTCTGGTTGTAAACAACATCCGTGGCATCCTGAAAACTTGTGCTGTTAAAGCACCTGGTTTCGGTGATCGTCGTAAAGCTATGCTGGAAGATATCGCTATCTTGACCGGTGGTACTGTGATTGCTGAAGAAGTTGGTTTGACTTTGGATAAAGTTACTCTGGCTGAATTAGGTCAGGCTAAACGCATCGATGTCAGCAAAGACAACACCATCATCATCGATGGCGCTGGTAAAGCTGAAAACATCACTGGCCGTGTTGCACAAATCAACCGTCAAATGGATGAAGCAACCAGCGACTACGACAAAGAAAAACTGCAAGAACGTAAAGCCAAACTAGCTGGCGGCGTTGCAGTGATCAAAGTCGGTGCTGCTACCGAAGTTGAAATGAAAGAGAAAAAAGCACGTGTAGAAGATGCGCTACATGCAACACGTGCGGCAGTTGAAGAAGGTATCGTACCTGGCGGTGGCGTAGCACTGTTACGCGCTAAAGCAGGTATCGGTTCATTGGTAGGCGACAACGCTGATCAAGATGCTGGTATCAAAATCATCTTGCGCGCTATCGAAGAGCCATTGCGCCAAATCGTTATCAACTGCGGCGATGAAGCTTCTGTTGTGGTTAACAAAGTTCTGGAAGGCAAAGGCAACTACGGTTACAACGCAGCTACCAGCGTCTACGGTGACATGGTAGAAATGGGCGTGCTGGATCCAACTAAAGTAACTCGCACCGCATTGCAAAATGCTGCTTCAGTTGCCAGCTTGATGCTGACAACCGATGCTATGGTTGCAGAATTGCCAGAAGACAAATCTTCAGGTGGTGGCGCAGGCATGGGCGACATGGGTGGTATGGGTGGCATGGGCGGAATGATGTAATTCCGCTTCATGTGATTCGTCACAACCTGAACCCCGTCCTTGTGGCGGGGTTTTTTACGCCTGCGCGAATCAGAGTCCTAGAAACAACAGCCAACAATCAACTGAAAAAATTCGTTTCATTAAACTACACATTCACCATACCAAAATATAAAAATATTGCAATTTAATCAATATAAATAACCCAATAAGCAATAAACAAATTACAATAAATTCGTTTCATAATTTGTATCATTATAAGTGGTGCAACATGACTAAAATTCGCAGCGATCGCATTATCAACATCCTACGCGCCCAGCCACGCATAGGTGCTGCCGCACTACGCACGCAATTAGGTGACATTAGTCGCGCCACATTAAGCCGCGCTATTAAGCAGCTAGGGAATAACATCATCAGTGGTGGTGGATCCAAGCGCACACGTTATGCTTTGCGCCGTACATTACGTGGTGATGCACAGCCCATCCCTGTTTACCGCATCGATGAAAAGGGCCAAGGCCATGAAATCGGGCGGCTTACACTCACTCATCCCGAAGGCTACCACCTCACACCTACCATGCTTTTCCGCTGGCCACTTGATCAGGACATGGCGGATGGCTGGTTTGATGGCCTGCCCTACCCTATTATCGACATGCGCCCACAGGGGTTTTTAGGCAGACGCTTTGCCAAAACTTACGCTCACAATTTACAACTTGCAGACAACCCAGACAACTGGTCTGACAATGACACCCTTTATGCACTGTCTAACTTGGGACATGACCAACCAGGAGATCTGATTATAGGCGACACCGCTTATCGTCTATTTTTGAATAACATCAGCATGCCAGGCTCACCGCCTATAGCCGATGATGAAGTCAGCCTACGCTATCCGCAACTAGCCAATCTTGCAATGACATCAGGCATTGCAGGCTCCTCCGCAGGGGGCGAATTTCCAAAATTTACTGCTCACCGGTACAACCAGCAACAAACACGCCATGTCATCGTCAAATTCTCGGCAGCTGATAATTCGGCTGCAGTGCAACGATGGACTGACTTGCTAGTGTGCGAACATATCGCTGCCCAGATACTCAATGACACGCTAAAAATTGCCGCAGTCAGCTCAACAATTTTTCAACATGCAGGTCGGACTTTTTTGGAAATTACGCGATTCGATAGGCATGGTGACTATGGACGCTCGCCCGTTTGCACATTGGCCAGCATCAATGCTGCGCTTATTGGCAAAAATACAGAATGGCCAAATTCTGCCCGTACATTACAAACCTTGGGCTGGTTAGCCAGTGACGATGTAACACGTATTACACTCGCATGGTGGTTTGGCAAACTCATAGCCAACACTGACATGCACGATGGCAATCTCGCATTCGTCCCAGGCCTCATGCTCGCGCCCATCTACGACATGCTACCAATGATGTATGCCCCTGCAAATAGCGGCGAAGTGCCCGCTCCAGCCTACCAACCCGCATTGCCACTACCCGCAGAACAACAGCTATGGCATCAAGCTGCTGCCGCCGCTACCCACTACTGGCACCACTGTGCCCAAGATAGCCGCATCAGCACAGACTTCCGCGCAATATGTCAAAAAAATTGCGATACTTTGACAAATCTATTATCAAAAATAAAACCCATTATTTAGCACCTGCTACCCCTGCCGTTTTCCTGCTAAATCCCGTACAATCACGACTTTACGTCTACCCCTCCACCCATCATGGCTGATAATTTCGATACGGGCAACAAAGCCCACGACAGCGCTGAAGACAACCTGAACCGGGTGGTGGAGTTGTTGCGTAAACACGATCTGGTTACACGCCTTGTTCACAAACAGGACATGCCGCGCCGCGATCTGGTAGAGAATCTCGTCCACAAGCAAAATCTGACTGAATTACACACCCTGCTCGATGACATGCACTCTGCCGACGTGGCATGTGTGCTGGAAGCTTTGCCGCTGAATGATCGCCTACTGGTCTGGGATTTAGTCAAAGCCGAACGCGACGGTGAAATCCTGCTCGAAGTGTCCGACGCAGTTCGTGAATCGCTGATCAAGGCGATGGACAGTGATGAACTGCTGGCTGCTGCGGAAACGCTGGACACTGATGAAATCGCCGACTTGGCGCCTGACTTGCCGAAAGACGTTATCCAGGACTTGCTAGAGTCACTGGATACGCAAAAACGTGCGCGCCTGCAATCCGCCCTATCCTACCCGGAAGATACCGTCGGTGGTCTAATGGATTATGACATCGTGACTATTCGCGCCGATGTCACGCTGGAAGTTGCACTGCGTTATTTACGCCGCTTAGGCGAATTACCCGAGCAGACTGACAAGTTATTTGTGGTCGACAGAAATGGCGCGCTGCAGGGTGTGATGCCGTTACAACGCCTGTTGCTCAGACAACCCGATGAAAAAGTAGCGGATGTCATGGCGGAAGAAGTGGTTACATTTCATGCCGAAGATGACGCCTCTGACGCGGCAAACGCGTTTGAACGCTACGACCTGGTATCGGCCCCTGTCATAAACGCAGATCGACACTTGATTGGCCGACTCACCGTTAATGCGGTGGTTGACCATATTCGTCAAGAATCCGATAGCGACATGCTCTCGATTGCGGGTTTGCGTGAGGAAGAAGATATTTTCGCGAGCGTATGGAAATCGGTGCAAAACCGTTGGGCGTGGTTGGCCATTAATCTGGTCACGGCATTTGTTGCTTCGCGCGTCATAGGTGAATTTGAAGGCACGATAGAAAAGCTGGTGGCACTTGCCGCGCTCATGCCCATCATCGCTGGTATCGGCGGCAACTCGGGCAATCAAACACTGACCATGATAGTACGCGCCTTGGCATTAGGACAGATACACCCGGACAATGCCAAAAAACTGTTCCGTAAGGAAATCGGCGTCGCGTTCATTAATGGCCTGATTTGGGGAAGCGTCGTAGGCATCTTCGCCTACCTGCTCTATGGCAAGCCCGCTCTGGGCGTGGTCATGATGGGCGCGCTCACACTCAATTTATTACTCGCCGCCTTCATGGGGGTCGCCATTCCTGCCATCATGCATAAATTTGGCCGTGACCCTGCGGTAGGCTCTAGCGTACTCCTCACTGCCGTCACTGACAGTGGCGGATTCTTTATTTTTCTCGGTCTGGCGGCATTATTTATGCCTTATCTAACGTAAGGAAGCAACATGCAACAATTTGATCTCATCGTAATCGGTTCAGGTCCTGGCGGTTATCGCGCAGCAGTATTAGCTACATTACGCGGCTTGAATGTCGCCATCATCGAAAAAGCAGATTGGGGCGGTTGCTGTTTAAATCGTGGTTGCGTACCCAAAAAAGACTGGCACCATACTGCACAGCTGGTTGCGCACAGCAAGGATTTTGCCGAACGCGGCATCACTGGCACACTCAGTGCGGACATCCATGGCGCCTGGGATCACCAGCACAAAGTCGTAGAAAACGTACGCGACAGCTACACCGATTACATGAAACGACTGGGCATCAGTGCATTTACTGGCAGCGGGCAATTTGTCGATGCCAACACGATCGCCATCACTAACGAACACATCAGCGGCAAAAACATCATCATCGCCACGGGTTCCAGCCCGTACGTGCCAGACAATTACCCTCTCACCGCGGGACGCGTACTCACTACCGACGATTTATTTGATAACCCACCTCCTGCTGGCAAACGTGTCGCCATTGTTGGTAGTGGTGTCATCGGCACTGAATTCGCCTTTATCCTGTCACAGCTCGGTTGTGAAGTCGTGTGGATCGCCAACAGCAAGCCACTGGCCAACAGCCAGTATTCCGCACCTGCGCTCAAAATCCTGCACGAGGCGCTCGCTAAACTCGATATTATCCCGCGCACCCGCAGTCGCGCACAGCAGGTAGAAGTGCTGGCAGATGGAGTCAAACTCAGCTTTGCTGATGGCAGCAATGAAACCGTAGACTGGGTATTACTAGGTTCAGGTCGTCGCCCACATACTGAAGCACTCAATGCTGAAGCCGCTGGCGTAGCGCTTGACAGCAAGGGTTACGTGAAAGTAAACGCTTACCTGCAAACCAGTATCCCGCACATATATGCCATCGGTGACGTAGCCAATTCACGCATGACCGCCAATCAGGCGCTGGCAGATGCTTCAGTTGCCGTTGCGAACATTCTTGCGCCAAAATCGCGCAAACAGGATGTCGCCGCCGTACCTGAACTAGTGTATTCCGCAGTCGAATTAGGTCGTATCGGCATGAACGAAGACGAAGCTGAAGATAATGAACTCGAACCTGCTGTCGGCTTTGCAGCGTTTGAAAGCAACCCGCGCGCACTGGGTCAGGATGACATCAATGGCTTTGTTCGCCTGATTGCCGACATGGACAGTGGTGCACTGTTAGGCGCGGAAGTGGTCGGTGCGGAAGCGGGTGAAATCATCCATGCTATCGCCCAGCAATACGGCAACGAAGATGCGCTCGCGCATTTTGCCTCCATGTTTTACAACCATCCAGCCCGTACCGAAGAAATCCAGAACGCCACTGAAACCTTGGCAAACAAGTGGGGTTTGAGCAAACAGGTATTTGGCGCGTGACCGATCCTAAACACGAAAGTCTGGAACTCTACCTGCGCCTGCTGCAATACGTGCGTCCGTACTGGCGCATGTTTGCAGGTGCCATGCTGGCCATGGCAGTGATGGCAGCAGCAGAGCCTGCGGTACCCGCGCTATTCAAACCCTTGCTGGATGGCAGTTTCGTCCGTAAAGATCCTGACTTCATCCGCATTATTCCTATTCTCATGGTCGGATTGTTTTTCATCCGCGGCCTGGCAGATTTCGCCAGCACCTACGCCATGAACTGGGTAGGTAGCCGCCTGGTGATGGATTTACGCACCGCCATGTTCAACAAGCTAATTGCCATGCCAACGCAATACTATGACAACAGCTCGACAGGCACGCTGATTGCGCATGTGGTGTTCAATGTCACCCAAGTCACCCAGTCTGCCACCAGTGCTGTTACCCTGCTAGTGCGCGATTCGCTCACCATCATCGGCCTGCTCAGCTGGCTGCTATGGCTGAACTGGCAGCTCACCCTCATCATCATCGCCATTGCGCCCGTCGCCATCGTCACCATACGCCAGGTCAGCCGCAGGTTACGCAGCATCAACCGCCAGGCCCAACAAAACCTGGGCGAAATCACCCATGTGGTAGAAGAATCAGTTGGCGCACACAAAGTTGTGAAAATATTTGGCGGTCAGGAATACGAAGCACGCCGCTTTACCAGCGCAGTCAACAACGCCCGCCGCTACACCATGAAAGGCGTAACAGCCGCAGCAGCTAATGGCCCAGTAGTACAACTCATCGCCGCATTCGGTGTTGCTATCGTAGTTTATATCGCCACCCAACAAGCCTTGCGTGGCCAGCTGACGGTAGGCGGCTTCGTTTCTTACATGATCGCCATGCTCATGGTATTTGGCCCGGTAAAACGGCTAACCGGCATTAACGAACAACTACAACGTGGACTGGCAGCCGCTGAAGTCGTATTTGAAGTGATCGACAGCGTACCTGAAATTGATACCGGCACACAAACCATCGCCCGCGCCTGTGGTGAACTGCGTTTTGAGAATCTCAGCCTGCACTACACCGACAAACCTAATCCAGCATTGAACAACATCAGCCTAGACATCCAGCCGGGCGAAACCATTGCACTGGTAGGCGCATCAGGCAGTGGCAAGACCAGTCTGGTCAACCTCATACCACGCTTCTATACGCCGAGTAGCGGACGCATATTGCTGGATAATCACGACATCACTGACATCCGCCTGGATAGCCTGCGCGCCAATATCGCTATGGTGTCACAAGATGTCATCCTGTTTAACGATACGCTGGCCGCCAATATCGCCTACGGTGCGCAAGCTGGTGCGTCCGAAGCCGATATCATCCGCGCTGCCGAAGCTGCACATGCCATGGAGTTTATCCGTGAGCAACCACAAGGCTTGCAGACCATGGTCGGGGAGAATGGCGTAAAACTGTCAGGCGGACAACGCCAACGCATCGCCATCGCCCGTGCATTGTTGAAGAACGCACCGGTGTTGATATTGGATGAAGCCACCTCAGCACTCGATACCGAGTCAGAGCGTCACGTCCAGGCTGCACTGGAAACACTGATGCAAGGCCGCACCACGCTAGTCATTGCACATCGTTTATCCACTATAGAAAATGCAGACCGCATCGTTGTCATGCAACAGGGTCATATCATTGAAATTGGCAAACATGCTGAACTGATACAAAAAAATGGCACGTATGCACACCTGCACAGATTGCAATTCCATGAGTGATATCGCCATCAAACCACCGCGTTCATTGCTGTCTGCTGCAGGCAAAGCGATTGCTGATTTTGACATGATCAGAAACGGCGACCGTATTTTGCTCGGCTTATCAGGTGGCAAAGATTCATTATCTTTACTACACGTACTGCTGGATTTACAAAAACGCGCACCGATAAAGTTTGAACTAGGTGCCTGCACCGTTGACCCCCAATCGGATGAATTCGACCCCAGCGTGCTCAAACCTTATCTGGCAACACTTAATGTGCCCTATTTTTATGAAAGCCAGCCCATCATCGAGTCTGCCAAAACCAGTATGACCGGTGACTCCTACTGCGCCTATTGTTCCCGCATGCGCCGCGGCATACTCTACCGCGTTGCACGTGAGCAGCATTACAACGTGCTTGCACTAGGGCAACACCTGGATGATCTGGCGGAAACTTTCATGATGTCTGCCTTTTTTGGTGGCAAGCTGCGTACCATGCAAGCCAACTACACCAACGACGCAGGCGACGTACGCATCATCCGGCCACTAGTGTATGCACGTGAACGACAGACCAGTGACTTTGCAAAGAGCGCAAACCTGCCTGTCGTCCACGACAACTGCCCTGCCTGCTTCAGTAAACCACAGCAACGGCAAAGCCTGAAGCTGATGCTCGCCGATCAGGAAAAATCGCATCCAAAACTCTTCGCCAGCTTACTCACGGCCATGCGACCGTTAATGGAAGGCAAACATCAGGCGTAAAAAAAGCGAGGATAACCTCGCTTTTTTTAAAACCAACGTGCTAAAACTTAAGCAGCGTTTTTGTTTTTACGACGTAAACGCATACCAACCAAACCCAAACCAACAGCCATCATCGCCCATGTATCAGCTTCTGGAACAGCTGGTACGTGAGTGATGTGTGGGTAGTGTGCAGAGAATATGGTGCTGCCATGTGAACCAGTAACGGTTACAGAAGCTGCTGCGTTACCTGCGAAAGCAACAACAGCAACAGCGCCTAACAATTTAACGGTATTTAACAATTTCATTTTAACTAGCCTCTAAAAATAATGATAAAAAGTGGAACAACTTAAATTACGTGCAATTAACTAAACTAACAACATCTACTGATACTGCTTTTATCTTGCATAAGCCGAAATAAATACGGAAGCACATCAACTTATTCATGCTCGGATGATACTACACTCACAACTACAGAACAACGCTTACAATATTAAATATTTATTAAATACTAATTAAAGAGTATCAACTACAAAAAACCAAGAGCATTTTTGCACATCATACCCGCAGCACGATGTGCAATTTAGCAAACAACAACACAATTATTTGTTCTTACGACGCAAACGCAAACCAACCAAGCCAAGACCCACTGCCATCATCGCCCATGTATCAGCTTCAGGTACAGCTGGGATAGGAGGTGGGCAGAATTTTGGGCCATGATGATCATCAAAATCAACTGCGTGAGCAGTAGCGGCAAGACCCAAACTCAGCAATAAAATAGCACCAATAGCTTTAACAAATTTCATGATAAATCTCCTTGAAAATTCGCAAAAATAAACAATGGAGCTACCCAAACCTTTTAAATGCCCCACTTCATGATAAGCATTTTATATGCCAGATTAATGAAGCTTATTTGAAGTTTGTTATATAAAGCAAAATGTTAGCCAATAACGCATCATGAAATTGGCTGCAACATCAGTAAAATAAGCCATCTTCGACTTTCACGACAAATATACACAATATTTATCAAATATGACTTACCCACGTATAGCACCACAAAATTAGTCAGAACAATGTCAGAAAACGCACCAAAACATGTCATGACATGCATCAGTTCTGATCACTCTTCCATACAATCCGCCCAACAAATACCACAATACCTCCACAAACCAACTATCACCAGACGTAAAAAAACGAGGCTTAACCTCGTCCTTTTACTTAACCACCCAGCAACAATTTATTCAGCAGCATCAGATTTGTTTTTACGACGTAAACGCATACCCACCAAACCCAGACCCACAGCCATCATCGCCCATGTTTCAGCTTCTGGTACAGCAGGCACTTTATACCAAGTACCAGAACCTGTACCTATACCAGTCACAACATACTTAGAACCTACATATGTTGTAGCACTTGCATTACCAGCAACACCCAATGCCAAAACTGCTGCCACACCCAACAACTTTACAGTTTGAATCGCTTTCATGATCAATCTCCTTGAAAATTTGAAAAAATAAACAACGGAGCTGCCTATATCTTTTTAACGCCCCACTCAATGATAAGCATTTTATATGCCAAATTAATGAAGGGTATTTTAAGTTTCCTATATAAAACAAAATATTAGCTTATCAACACATCAGGAACACTATTTTTCAAACTGCCAACTTGGCTACATATCAGTAAATTAGGGCATCTTCGACTTGTGAGCCAAAAATACATTAAATTTAACGAATATCACTTACATACCTATAACACCGCAAAAGCAAGTAAGCAAAATGTCAGAAAATGCACCAAACCATGTCATTGCATGCATCATTTCCGTACATTTTTACGCATCACACTTACAACGAAAACGACAAACACTGTAACAACAGCGAGAAAAATTTACATATGGCGTAAAAAAACGAGGCTTAACCTCGTCTTTTTACTTAAATATACAGCAACAACTTATGCAGCAGCATCTGACTTGTTTTTACGACGCAAACGCAAACCAACCAAACCCAGACCCACTGCCATCATCGCCCATGTATCTGCTTCTGGAACAGCTGGGATAGGAGGAGGGCAAAATTTTGGGCCATGAGGACCATCAAACTCAACTGCATGAGCAGCGGCAGTAAGACCCAAACTCAACAATAAAACAGCACCAGCGGCTTTAACTAATTTCATGATATTTCTCCTTGAAAAATTTACGAAAATAAATACTGGAGCAACTTAATGGCATCTAAACGCCCCACTCAATGATAAGCATTTTATATGCCATATTTATGAAGCTTATTTTAAGTTTCTGTTATAAAGCATAATGTTAGCTAATAAACACATCCTGAAAACCTTATTGCAATCTACTATATTGGCTACACTCCAGCAAACAAGCCTATCTTGCACTGCAAGACAAACTCACACCCTATTTATCGCACATGCCTTATATCTCCCATATCGCCACACCACCCACATCTATAAAGTCTGAAAACGCACCAAAACAAGTCGACGTATGCATCAATTCCGTTCATTTCTCCATATTATCTTTATAAAAAAGACAGACAAAAACTACAGAATCTACAAAAAAACCCACCATGGACGTAAAAAAACGAGGCATAACCTCGTTTTTTTAAATTACTACTTCAGTTATTGCTTACTTAACGGCGTCTTTGTTTTTACGACGTAAACGCAAACCGACCAAACCCAGACCAACTGCCATCATCGCCCAGGTATCCGCTTCAGGTACAGCAGGTACGTTATGACCAAAATGGTGTTCGAAATGATGGCCAAAATGATGCCCTTCATGAATTTCCATAGCCTGAGCACCAACTACGAACCCAACGTTTAACAATGCAGCAATGCTAATCAATTTAATAAGTTTCATTTAATTTCCTTTAAAAATAGTTAAAAAACACAATAAAATACGAAATATAATACAAGGCAGTATCCCTATCTGCTTTATTATGACAATCAAAAAGCATTACAAATGCAAGAAGTTTATCAATTTATATATATTAGATACTACGGCAGGAGACCCTACAGAATGCCTCCTAGAATATTAAATATTGATGACAGAACAAACACTACCACCAGTTCAGCTTTACACGCCCATTACATAGACGCACTTTCATCACAAAAGTTCGTAAGAAGAAATGCAGTCCACATCTACTCAACACAAACGCACATTACCAAGCCAACTGAGACTAATAAGCCTGCGTATCCTTAAACACCAATTTAACCGTTTTAAGCATGATGGATATATCCAGCCCTATCGACCAATTCTTCAAATAAGTAATATCGTGTAGCACGCGACCCTCCATTTTATCAATGGTATCGGTTTCGCCACGAAATCCGTTAACCTGCGCCCAGCCGGTAATACCGGGCTTCACTTTATGCCGCCACATATAGCCATGGATCAGCTTACGGTAATGCTCATTATGTGCAACTGCATGCGGGCGCGGGCCGACTATACTCATGGAACCCAGCAACACATTGATGAGTTGCGGCAACTCATCCAGTGATGATTTACGCAAAAATGCACCAAGCGGGGTCACACGCGCATCATTTTTGGTCGCTTGTGTCACCGTTGCCCCATCTTCAGTAACAGTCATAGACCTGAATTTATAGACAAAAATCTCCTCACCATCCATGCCATAACGACGCTGTTTGAAGAAAACCGGCCCTTTGGAAGTCAATTTCACTAAAGCCGCAATCACCAACAGTATGGGTGAAATCATCAACAGTATCGAAGCCGATGCCAGCACATCAAAGATCCTTTTATGCACCGCATTGATGCCAACCAGAGGAGACTCGAACACCGCAATGACTGGCACACCATTCACACTTTCCAGTCGCGCCTGCACCAGATCAAAAATAAACACATCTGGCACAAAGTAAATGGACGCAGTGGTATCACGCAACGAGTTCACCAGTTCTATCACCCGAGGCTGATTGAGCATAGGCAACGTGATATACACCAAATCTATATTATTCTTGTCAACATAATCCGCCACTTCTTTCAACCCACCCGTCACAGCGGCTACCAGGCGCTGATCGGATCTATCATCCACACGATCATCAAAGAATGCATCAACTCGCGTCATCAGACTATGCTGCTGATGGATACGATTAGCCAATAGACAACCGACCTCAGTGGCGCCCACAATAACGGCTCGGCGTATCTCGCCCTTCTTACGTAGGCCAGTCAAATAAGTCCGCACAGCGAACTGACTCACATACAACATCACCAATGCCAACAGCGCCCACACTCCCAAAATCTCAGGGGAATACCAAATATATAAATTAGTGACATATACCAAACCACCCAAAATCAATATAGTTAAGAACCAGGCCACTAACAAATCCATCACATAGTGATGCGTATGCCCCAACGATGAGCCTTCCACCTCAAAAAACTTGTACCCGTCAAACACCTCGGAGCCCACAAAAAAAGCCAGCACCCCCAGCAACAAATCCATATCACTAAAGGGTGGCGCAACAACAGCAACCGAAATCATCAACGAAACAAAAATCACCAGTGGATTCACCAGACGCTTAGCCAGACCCAGCGCTGGGTGCTCATAACTAGTCACTATCATAAATTACACCTTTAGAAAATTTGCCAGCCTCGCATCGCAATAACCGACCAATCTCATCTAACCATTTCAAAAACCGCACACTAAAGCCTCATTGCCCCAGCATCCAACATGTATTTCACTAACTTGCTTATCGCTTATCCCAATATACTAAGCAAAAAGTATGACAAATAAACGAGCATACTCAAAATACGACACTCAAAATGTCATACAAAACTGCTAATATACACATGAGCATATTAACGTATTAGTATTTAGCCATATAATTGTAAGAAAAAAAAGATACAATTGCTTCATTTTATACTTACGTCACAAATCTTAGTTCGACTGACAACTCACGAACCAAATTACGTGGCATAGATTTAGCTTAGATAACTCAGGTTAGCATTTAGATATGCAATTGTTTGTGCGTTACCGCACAACAGTATGAAAAAGTTTGATTTAGACTGTGCGACATAGTGAAACAAGGCAAAACAAGGAAAAAATGACAATCCCTAAGATTTATCCCGTTATTTTATCAGGTGGCTCAGGCACACGACTGTGGCCGCTCTCGCGCGCAGCAATGCCTAAACAACTGTTGCCATTGCTATCAGCACAAACCATGCTGCAAGAAACCGTACAACGCGTCGCCTCACTCCCCAATGTCGCAGCACCACTGGTTATTTGCAATCAAGAACACCGCTTCATGATCGCCGAGCAGCTTCGCGCCATCGATGTTGCCGCCCAGGGTATCGTGCTGGAACCCGTTGGTCGCAATACCGCACCTGCCATCGCTGTCGCCGCACTCATGTTGCAGCGCACCGATCCTGATGCACTCATGCTGGTATTGCCTGCGGACCACCTTATCGGCGACCCAGCCGCATTTGCCCTTGCCGTAGAGCACGCCGCAACTGTCGCCCAGCAAGGTTATCTCACCACATTCGGCATCGTTGCTCACACCCCTGAAACAGGGTTTGGCTACATACAACAAGGCACAGCCATTACCGACCACGCCTACCAGGTTCAAGCTTTTGTAGAGAAGCCAGCCCGCGAAATTGCCGAACAATATGTCGCCAGCGGTGAATATTACTGGAACAGCGGCATGTTCCTGTTCCGTGCCGACGACCTGATCAGCGAACTGCGTCGACTGAGTCCTGACATACTCGACGCCTGCATTCAGGCACTGGAGCTCGCCAAAAACGATCTGGATTTTATCCGCCTCGACCCTGCCGCTTTCAGCGCATGCCCGGCAGACTCAATAGACTATGCCGTCATGGAGCGCACCACCAAAGCCGCCGTCATCCCAGCCGATATAGACTGGAGTGACATAGGTGCATGGAGCGCCGTATGGGAAGCCAGCGCCAAAGACACACAGCACAACGCCATCCGTGGTGACGTTATCACCGAAGACGCAAATCGCAACCTCATCCGTGCCGAATCCAGATTAGTGGTTGCGCTGGGCGTCGATGACCTAATGATAATAGAAACAGCCGACGCCGTATTAGTCGCCCCCAAAGATCGCGCCCAGGATGTCAAACTCATCGTAGACCAACTCAAAGCCCTCAAACGCAATGAGCATCTCTATCATGAACGCGTCTATCGTCCGTGGGGCTGGTATGAGGGCATAGACAGTGGCGACCGCTTCCAGGTCAAACGCATCATGGTCAATCCAGGCGCCAAACTATCGCTACAAATGCACCATCATCGTGCAGAGCACTGGGTAGTGGTCTCAGGCACCGCCATAGTAGTGCGTGATGAAGAATCCATCATCCTCACAGAAAATCAATCAACTTACATCCCACTTGGCAGCAAACATAGACTGGAAAACCCGGGCAAAGTCGCATTGCACCTGATAGAAGTGCAATCAGGCGCCTACCTGGGTGAAGACGATATTGTTCGCTACGAAGACATATACCAACGCAATGCATAAACCAGTACAAAAAACCCTATACGCAATCGGCTTCATGAGCATCAGCGCAATGGCACATGCCGATCTGAGCAACACCTTTTCACCCTACGTCAGCGCAGCAACTGCCTACAACAGCAACTTATTCCTGCTGCAAAACGATCAGGCAGCGCTTGCTAATCTTGGCACCACCAACATGTCAGAAACCTATCAAGCCTATGCGGCTGGGGTGAATATGAACTGGCAGCTCAGTCGTCAGGTAATTAGCGGCCACGCTGAAATCAGCCAGGTCAATTTCAACACTTATACCGGCATGAATTACACAGGGCATGACCTTGCATTGAAATGGGACTGGTTGGTAGATAGCATATTACAAGGTGACGTTGGCGTATCAGACAAACTAACCCTCGCACCGTTTCTTTACACAAAAAAGCCCCTTGCGAACTTGCTCACCACCCGCACAGCATTTATAAATAGCTTCGTCAAAATCAACAACCGCTGGCAAATCAAGTTAGGTGCAGACACGACTCACACAATCAATAGTTACACCACGCCACCAAATAGCCAACAATACAACGATATCAATATAGACAGCTACAACGCAGGCTTTCGTTACATCACACCCAAAGGCAGCACATTCGACTTTCTTAGCAAAGTCAGTAACGGCAACTATCCTGAACAATTGACCAACCTGTACACCTACACCCAATACGACAACGGCGTCACATTTGACTGGATCGCCACAGGCAAAACCAAATTAAGCGGAAGACTCAATTACACCAAGCGCGACTATCCTAATAGCCAACAAAACGACTATGCAGGTGTCACTGGTCGAATAGCAGCAGACTGGTTTGCAACCAGCAAAACCACACTGAACCTCACTATTTACCGTGACCTCAATACCTACATCACCAGCACTTCCAGCTATGACGTTACCCAGGGTGTTTCCGCCCAGGCCATATGGTTAGCCACAGATAAAGTTACCGCCACATTATTAGGTAAACATGAAACCATCGATTTTCAAAGCACTCCTATTCGTACAGATGAGCTCACCACCGCCAGCCTGGATTTAGGTTATCAACTATTTCGCAAAACCAAGATTGACCTCATTGCTGAACGCGGCGTCCGCCATTCTAACGCCGCGCTTGATAGCTACCGTTACAACAGTGTCATGTTGGGCCTGAATAATGCTTTCTAATCTTATAACCTCAAGCAACCTCACCACGATGGAGAACATCATGCGTAAACTGTTTTATTTCCTTATGCTAGCGTTATTAACATTCACGCTGCCCGCACATGCAAAAGAATACCTCTTAGGTGCAGGCGACGTCGTTCACATCACCGTTTACGACCATCCTGACTTACTGGTCGATGCCGCACAAATCGACGAGGACGGGAACCTGTCTGTACCCCTCATCGGTGCAACACCCGTTGCGGGCCTCACTACTAGCGCGGCTCAAAAGCGCATAGAGAGTGCACTGGTGAAAGGCGGCTTTATCATCAATCCGCACATCAACCTCATCGTCCAACAATATCGCAGCAAACAAATTTCTGTCCTTGGCCAAGTCAACAAGCCCGGCAAGTACGCACTGGAATCCACCAGCAATGTCTCTGACCTGTTAGCCCTCGCGGGCGGCATCAGCCCACTTGGCTCAGACAACATCATCCTTATTCACAAAGTCGATGGCAAACTCCAGCAAACCCCGATTAACACCCTGGCCTTATTCAAAGGCGGCAAGCTGGATCTCAACTACACCATTGCTGACGACGACATCCTCTACGTTCCACGCGCTGAGGTTTTCTACATCTACGGTGAAGTACAAAAACCCGGTGCCTATCGCCTGGAGAAAAACATGAACATCATGCAAGCCATCTCGCTAGGTGGTGGCATCACCCTGCGCGGCACCGAGCGCGGCGTACAGATACGGCGTGAAGATGATAATGGCAAACCCGTTGTTATTCCGGCTGACGCCATGGCGACCGTACAGCCAGACGACGTTATTTATGTAAAAGAAAGCTTGTTCTAATCGCACAGGCACAAAGGTAAACACCATGAACATGATCAGTTTTTTAAGAGTCCTACTGGCGCGCAAAAAAATCCTGCTAACCACCATAGCAGTGACATTGCTGTCTGCCATTGCTATCAAAAGCATACTGCCGCCATCCTACGTGGCTACGGCTAGTGTACTTGTCGATGCCAATCAGCCCGACACGGTGACAGGTGCTATGCTCTCACCCCAGCTCATGCCTGGCTATATTGCAACCCAAGTGGATGTCATTGGCAGCCACAATGTCGCGCTCAAAGTTGTTGATGACCTCAAGTTCACAACAGATCCGCAAGCCAAACAAGAATTCATGAATGATACCCACGGTGCAGGAAGCATACGCGACTGGCTCGCAGACGCACTACTCAAGGATCTAAACATTACTCCATCACGTGAAAGCAATCTCATCGACGTAGCATACAAATCTACCGATGCAGAGTCAGCCATGGTTATTGCTAACGCATTTGTTAAAGCCTACATTCAAACCAACCTCGAGCTACAAACTGCGCCCGCCGCTCAAACCAACAAATGGTATGAATCCCAATTAAACGAACTGCGTACTAAACTTGTAACGGCACAAAAATCATTATCTGACTATCAGCAAAGCAAAGGCATCGTCAATGTAGATGAGAAACTGGACGTTGAAAGCTCACGCTTAGCAGGCACAGCCACGCAACTCACCGCAGCACAAGATCAGACTTTCGACAGCAGCTCACGCAACAGTCGCTCAGGTGACCAACTGTCTGACGTCATGAACAACCCCGTTATTCAATCACTGCGCACCCAAATCGCCACAGCGGAAGCCAAGCTGGATCAGCTCTCGCGCAGTGTAGGGAAAAATCACCCAGACTATCAACGCGCCACCGCTGAAGTCAGTGCGCTACATGAACAACTCGCAATAGAAACGCGTAATGCCCAACAAAGCATCAACACCAGTATGCGTGTTGCCCAGCAACGTGAAGCTGATCTTCGTGGCTCACTGGCCAGCCAGAAAGAAAAACTGCTCGCGCTCAAACAGAACCGTGATGCAGGTGCCATACTCGTGCAAGACGTAGAAAGTGCACAAAAAGCCTATGACATGGCATTGCAACGCGCCACCGAAACTCGCATGGCCAGCCAAACCAACCAGACCAACATTTCCTTGCTTAATCCGGCAACTATGCCAACCAAACCCGCCAGCAAAAGCATCATTATTATTGCCATACTGGCACTGTTCATGGGTAGCTTCCTAGGCTTGGCGCTTACTTTAGTAGCAGAAATGCTGGATCGTCGCGTGCGTACAGACAGCGACCTCACCGATGTACTTGATCTCCCCGTACTGGTCACGCTCAACAGCATCCAGCCGCAAAAACCTAAACGACTACTGGGTTTATTCAATCGCCAACAAGCACAACTGAATTAAATCTGGAGAACAAATATGATCACGACCCTAACCAACATCCAGCCACAGACAGCCGCAGCCGACGACTCCATTGGCAACCTGCTGATGCGCGCAGGTAAAATCAGCGTACCCGACGTAGCCAAAATCATCGCACTACAACAATCCGACTCACTCAGATTCGGTGAAGCTGCGATTAAATTAGGCTTAGTCACTGACGATGACATTCGCCGTATCCTCGCTGACCAATTTGATTTCACCTACCTGCTACCAGGCGAGGGGGGTTACAGCAGCGAGCTCGTTTGCGCCTATCGGCCATTTACCCAGCCCGCAGAAAAGATACGCGTCCTGCGCAACCAGCTCATGTCCCGCTGGTTTAGTCATGGCAAAAAAACACTCTCGATATTGGGGGCTAACAGTGGAGCGGGTGCAAGTTATGTAGCAGCCAACCTTGCGGTAACTTACGCCCAGCTAGGGCAACGCACCCTGTTAATAGATGCCAACTTGCACAACCCACGCCAGCACGAAATATTCAATCTGAATAATCATGCGGGTTTAACCAGTCTGCTAGCTGGTCGTGGTGACCTGACCAGCATAGTCAAAATGGACGCATTAGCAGGGTTATCCGTATTGCCAAGCGGAGCGCTTCCACCCAACCCTGCTGAACTTATCGCACGCGGCTTGAACGCTAAGCTACTCAATGAACTAAGTCAGCATTTCGACACCATCCTGTTTGACACCCCTGCGTTTAACATACACGCCGAAAGCGCCAGCCTCGCCATCATTAGTGAAGCCAGCATCATCGTCGCACGGCAAGACAGCACTAGGCATCGTGATCTAGAACTAATCCGCAACACCCTCAATGGCACCAGTGCACACCTTATCGGCACTGTATTCAACGAAGCCTAGACATGACCACTGCCAACCCGACACCATCACCAGTTAACAGAAATCTGAACATTGCGCTGGTTTGGCTACCAATTATCATCGGGTTGGCAGCATTATTGATGCCCACTTTTTACGAACTCGCAACCACATTATGGGATACCGAGGAACAAGGTCACGGCCCATTAATTCTGGCAGTAGTGTTGTATTACTTTTGGTTAAAACGTGATGTACTCATCCAGCCAGCCAAATCTACATCTCCCATCACTGGCAGCACCATCTTAGCCATAGGTTTACTGCTCTATGCATTAGGTCGCTCGCAAAGCATCTACATATTTGAAGTCGGCGGGCTAATTCCTATCCTCACAGGCATGTTGCTCATCACGCGAGGGATAGCTGGACTACGCAGTTTCTGGTTTCCAATTGCATTTATACTGTTCATGATTCCATTGCCTGGCTCGCTAATCGACGCACTGACTGGCCCGCTAAAACAGTATGTCTCCATCGCAGTAGAAAACATACTGTATTACTTCAATTACCCCATCGCCCGTAATGGCGTGATACTCTCGATTGGCTACTATCAGCTATTAGTCGCAGATGCCTGCTCAGGACTCAACTCCATGTTCTCGCTGAGCGCGTTAGGGTTTCTGTATCTATACATGATGCAATATCGCAACTGGTTCAGAAACGGCTTAATACTTGCCAGCATTTTGCCCATCGCCTTTGCCGCCAATGTTGTGCGCGTCATTATTCTTACACTGGTCACATACCACTGGGGTGATGAAGCAGGTCAAGGCTTTATTCACGGTTTTGCAGGTATAGTCTTATTCATCGTTGCACTACTGAGCTTCATGCTATGGGATGCAATATTGGCGCTACTCTTCACGACCAGAAAGCATAGCGCATGAAAACCATCCCACTCAAATCCTGGATAATCGGACTATGCATGGTAGCTGCTGCACTGTTGTCCATAGTGTTAACACCCACTAGACTCACTGCTGCAACAGCCCCCAAGATTGATTTAGAAACCATGATACCTAAGCAGTTTGGGGACTGGCATCAACTGCAAGAGCTTGACGTCATTGCAGTAAACCCAGCAGTGCAAGCTAACCTCGACAAAATCTATCAACAAACATTATCACGCACCTACGTGAATACGAAGGGCGAGCAAATCATGCTCTCCCTAGCCTATGGCGGCAATCAACGCGATGAAATGCAAGTTCACAAACCAGAGATTTGCTACCCTGCTCAAGGTTTTCAAGTGTTGCACATGAACACGGGAACACTACACCTAACCCAAGATAAAAGAGACATCCCTGTCAAACGTCTGGTTACTTCACTAGGTGAAAGAGTGGAGCCAGTCACTTACTGGATTACCGTAGGTGATCAAATTGCACTAGAGAGCCTGAAATGGAAATTAGCCCAACTCAAATATGGCCTAACGGGGAAAATACCAGATGGCATGCTATTCCGAGTTTCATCTATTGACACGAACTCCAATCAAGCTTTTGCCCTGCAAGATACCTTCATCAATGCATTAGTAGACGGCATAGCGCTTAAAGACCGCGACCGTTTTATTGGGCATAACCCAGGTCAGGCGGGATAACATGAAGAATATATTCTTCATGGGGTCGAGCACCGCTATCCGCTTAGTCTTTGGACTGCTGACTTTCTCCATCCTCGCAAGACTGCTCGGTCCCGCTTCATTTGGTTTATTCATGGTTTGGTTATCTATTGCCACACTGTTGGGCTTAATAGCCAATTATGGATTTAGCCCCTACTTACTACGTGAAATCGGTGTCAAACCTGATACAGCACATACGCTAATGAGCGAGGTGCTGTCCGCCAAAATACTCATATCTGGCATATTGATATTAGCCGCACTCTGCGCAATGCCGTTTATCGCAGCAACCAACCGATGGGTATTCCTCACCATCATGCTCGCATTGTTAATTGACTCGGTAACAGATTTCTTAAACGTAGGTTATCGCGCCACCAATCGGTATGCGGCGGAAACACGCATTGCCACTATTGCATCAGCAATGCAATTTACCATCATTGCCGCCAGCGTCTGGTATGCACCAAGCGTATTAGCCGCCGCTTTAGGCTTTCTTATATCGCGCATAGGGGTACTCACATTAACTTGGTGGGATCAAGCACAATACTTTGCGAATCTACGCCCTGCCCCGTTACACCGCGCAATACACCAATTACGCCTAGGCTTATCCTATGCAGTAGATTTCGCATTGCAAAGTTTATTTGGGCAAATTGATAGCGTAGTGCTTAACTTTTATTTAGGACCTGCTGCAGTGGGTTTATACCAGGCTGGTATGCGCCTGGTTCTCGGTGGCGCTCAGGCAGCTAATGTATTGAGCAACGTATTCATACCCCGCATTTCTGGTGTCATCCATAATGCAACTCAACTACAACATGAAGGGCAGCGTTTACAAACAGCATTTATTACCGTAGGTGCTTTATTCGGTCTCATATTGGCAATAGGTGCCAAACCGATTGTTTATTTACTATTCGGCGAACAATTCAATGACTTGGTTAACTTATTGCCATGGTTTGGATTATTGTTTTTCGTAAGGTTCCTCGCATCAGCATTCGGCATCATGCTTACTTCAGCAGGGCGCCAAAAATTCCGCGCTAAAATTAATGCAGCGCAATGGATCATCATCTTAACAATAGCAACGGTGCTCATCCCTCAATATGGCGATATTGGTTGGATACTATCCCTCACCATTGGAAACCTACTGCTAGCCATTGTTTATTTTGTAGCCTCTATCAAATTTGTACGCCCTACCCGCAGCAATACACTCATTGCTTTTGTTAGCTGTGGCGCCTTCTTCCCATTTTTACATTTTAATTGAGCCGCACAAGCGAAATGAAACTAAAGCCAAACTCACCTACTGACGGGTTAATCGACACCATCACAAAAAATGGCTTGTGCACAGGTTGTGGGCTATGTGAGTCGATTGCGCCCAAAGGGCAGATTCAAGTAGAACTAAACGCATCAGGTTACTTGCGACCACGCACACTTGAGACCTTGTCATCAGCAACCGAAAATAAAATTGCAGAAGTATGCCCAGGAGTAACAGTACAACATCCTGCTGGCATCAAAGGCTACCATCCGATTTGGGGGCCCTTAGTCAAAGTGCGAACAGGATTTGCAACCGACCCAGAAACCAGAAAACAAGGCTCCTCTGGCGGCGTCATCTCTGCGCTTTTAATTCACTTATTGGAATCTGGCAAGATTGACTTTGTAGCACAAATTGCCACCAGCCAGCAAAACCCTCTCGCTAATGAACTGCAAATCAGTCGCAACCGAGCAGATGTATTACGGGCAGCTGGTTCGCGTTACGCACCTTCTGCTCCATTACGCACTCTGCGAGATTTACTTGCAACAAGCCAAAAATTTGCCTTTGTTGGCAAACCATGTGACGTTGCGGCATTACGCAGATATTCAGAATTAAACAAAGAAATCAAAACACAAATACCCTACATGCTCTCATTTATGTGCGCTGGCATCCCCAGCATGAAGGGCACATACGAAGTATTGGAGAAGCTCGGTACTGATAGTACAAAATTATCCAGTTTCCGTTATCGTGGTGATGGTTGGCCAGGTATGGCGCGTGCAGTACAAAAAGATGGCCAGACATTCGAAATGGATTACAACACGTCATGGGGGACTATCTTGAATCGGCACCTTCAGTTTCGTTGCAAAATTTGTCCAGATGGAACAGGAGAGTTTGCTGATATAGTCTGTGCCGATGCATGGTACGGTAAAGATGGATACCCCGATTTCACCGAACGTGATGGTCGTAGTTTATTATTATCGAGAACAGATACAGGGGAAACACTCATTGCAGATGCCCTGGCAAATAATACGATCCAAATCAACAATCTCGAAATCGACGAAATTGCCAAAATGCAACCTTATCAAGTACAACGCAAACAAGTAGCACTGGCAAGAACACTTGCCACCCGCTTTGCGCTAGGCATTGCGCCAACATATCGAAATCTAAGTCTACTACGAGCATCTACGAGTGCAGCACCCATGAATTTTATTCGCAATGCCATTGGCACATATCGTCGGGCAAATGGAGAAGTACAGTGAGCCAAACAACAATACCTAAAACGAAAATTACTATCGGACTGCTCTGGCACTCCATCTCTTCAGACAATCTTGGCGTTGGCGCATTAACAGAATCACAAATTGCAATATGCCAAGCCGCAGCCGTTCGCGCAGGAGTCGATGTAAATTACTTAATATTTGGCACAACGGGCGGTAAGCATTATGTGCCCCAAGGCATTTCTGTCCGTATAGGTAGCCGTATTTCAATCAAGCAGATGATGCGTGGAAACTCACCATTTCTCAAAGAACTCGATCAATGCGATCTGATATTAGACATAGGTGAAGGTGATAGTTTTGCCGACATTTACGGCATCAAGCGATTTATTTTCTTAATCGTCAGCAAAATCGCCGTATTAGCAAAACATAAACCCCTAATACTCAGCCCCCAAACAATAGGGCCGTTTGATCACTGGTTACCTCGCAAACTGGCTATCGCGGTAATGCAACGTTGCAATCAGGTCTTTGCCCGAGATGGACTATCATCGAGCTACCTTACAAAAAACGGTGTTAGGGGAAATACCACTGAAGTAATTGACGTTGCATTTCGCCTGCCATTTACTCGCCCAGAGCATCATACAAATAACAAGGTACATATTGGCGTAAATGTTTCAGGGCTGCTGTTCTCGGGTGGATACACAGAAAACAACCAGTTTGGATTAACGCTAGATTATCCAGCACTCATTCGCGAATTATTACGCGAATGGACTAACGACCCGCAAAATGAGGTATGGCTGATTCCCCATGTTATTCCAGATGACCTGCCCGTCGAAGATGATCGAATCGCAATTGATGCATTATTGACCGAGTTTCCAAGTGCACAGCGTGCACCTGACTTTAACAGCCCAAGCGAAGCTAAATCATTCATTTCGGGCATGGACTTCATGACGGGTGCACGCATGCATGCCTGCATCGCAGCTTTTTCCACTGGCGTTCCAGTTGTCCCACTCGCTTATAGCCGTAAATTTAATGGCCTTTTCTCATCGCTCAACTACCCATGGATCGCGGATGGCAAATCAATGGATACTGCCACTGCATTCAAGACAATCATGGAAGGCTACGATAAAAGGGAATTATTGAAAAATCAGGTTGCAGAGGGCAATCAAACTGCAAATACACTTTTACAGAAATATGAAGACTATATTGTGCTCTGCATGATTGGTAAATACTCATGAACTCCAAATATTCAGAAGCCAACAAATCACAGTCATTACTTTTCAAAATAGCATTATTTGGCTTCATCGGTTTTGCACTATTTATTGCTGGCGCATTAACTGCAGCGACCCCAGTTTTTGCCGCAAAATTATTACTTATCCCGCTGCTCCTTATTACAATTGCAATGGCCTTCCTTAGCCAGACCGACAAACCATTAAGTGATGGATTCCTCAAAGTTTGGCTGGCCATATTGCTTGGCACCATGGCCTTATGGCCTACCTATATGATTATTAAAATTGGAGAGTTTCCCGCGATTGATGCACGTAGAATCGTCGCGGGCTTAAGTTTAGCCGCCATGTTTTTCTTCTTAATCTCTCGTAAAGATATATATCGCTCCCTATTTAAAGAGAATATCGGTCCATTACGCACAGGTAGCTTACTAGTCACCGCCTATGCCATTTGGCGTATCGCATCATGTTTCGTTTCCCCTTCACCGATTGAGTCGCTGGTGCAAGTTTTCTGGGAAATACTGTACTACTACAGCATGTTTTTTGTAGGTGCATTATTTTTCAGTCGCCCAAGCTTACACGGCTGGGTCATGACTGTCTTTATGGTGCTCGCGATCTTGATATCTGGCTATGCAGGCATCGAATGGATAATGAAAAAAAACATCCTGCTGCAATTTATTCCCAGCGGGAAAGACTTTGCTGATTTTCAAGCTGCGCTTACCTTGTCTCGTCTGCGTGATGGATTCTTCAGATCACAAAGCACATTTGAGCATCCTTTACTATTAGCCGAATTTTCTGCCATGGCAGTATGTTTTGGCTTGGCAGCCATGTTATGGACTAATAAATCACTGGCTTTCCGGGTGCTGGGAACAATTACGTTGATTGGCGCCATCGCTGCTGCCTTTTTATCAGGATCGCGCAGTGCACTCGTCACAGTTGCCGCGGGTGGTAGCATGGTAAGCATGCTATGGTTTTTTTCACCTAAACAACAAATAACAAGTGGCAAATCGGCCTTACGAAAACTGTCATTCATAATGACACTCATCGCCGCACTTGCTATCGCTCTACCTGCAGTAACACTACTGTCACAAGGCAAATCCAAGAGTGAAGTGACCAGCACAGCGGCTCGTGTACAAATGCTCAAACTTGGCATACCCAGTATTGAACAATACCCTTTATTAGGGACTGGACCTGGAACAGGCGGTATGGTTGCTGGCATCCTGACGGGGTCGGGCGTTCGTACGCTTGATAATTACTTCTTGGCAATTGCTATTGAAAGCGGAGTGCCCGCAATTTTATTGCTTTTAGCGTGTTTAATTTATCCAATGTGGGTCATATTCAACCGTTTAATCAATGGTACCCCCCACCTCCCCCAATATTTTGCTGCAATATTAGGATGCCTGATTGTGACAACGCTAACCCACACTGTATTGTGGATGCCTTATAACATGTTTTTTACATTTATTCTTAGTGGAGCTGCATTAGCTGCATTTTCTAACACATCTAGAAATGACTCTAAATACCCCCCTCCCACTTCAACCATATCTAGCTAATTTGAATTGGTGTATTGCTCATGAACAAACGGATTGCGATCATTATCCTAAATTGGAATGGCTGGAAGGACTCTCTGGAATGTCTGGAAAGTCTGCGCTCCCTTGAACGCCAAGATTTTGCCATAGTGGTGGTAGATAATGCCTCTACAGACGACTCACGTGCCAAATTACTAGAATGGATATCTACCCATAATCCCAGCGCACATATCGATGCCATAATCAATGAAGTAGATATTGGAAGCTTTCATCGCGAATTTAAAAATTCTGAATATATATACATTCAATCGTCAAGTAATGGTGGTTTTGCGGCAGGCAATAATTTAGGAATTCGATTGGCATTACAGGCTGGTTGCGAGTATGTCTGGTTGTTAAATAATGACACAATAGTCGATCCAGCAGCCTTAGTGACACTCGAACAGTGTATGGCTCAGGATGTCGGAGTTGGTATGTGCGGCTCCATGCTCATTTATTACGATGACCGTACAGTAGTGCAGGCCATTGGTGGCGTTCAGTTTAATTTTTTGCTGGGTCGAGGTAACCAGCTCGGTCAGGGTCTATCGACCGACGATATCAGAGTAGTGGAACCAGCAAAAGACGCTCTCACTTATATCTCTGGCGCATCCTTATTTGTAAGATCTGAATTTTTGCGCGACGTGGGCTTAATGGAAGAAAGCTATTTTCTATATTTCGAAGAAATTGATTGGGCGGTACGTGCTAAGCCAAAATGGAAAATCGCTATGGCGCTTGATAGTATTGTTTATCACAAAGAAGGCGGATCAATTGGCACAGCGAGCCGTGCCAAGCGGTCAGCTCTGTCACAGTATTATCTTAACCGCAATTTAATACGATTTTACATGCTAAGAATGCCTTGGTTGATACCAGTTGCATTACTACGTGTTATCAGAGAATGGTTGCGGCTGATTTATCAAAAAGAGCATGTACTAGCCAACACTACTTTCACCGCACTAGTCGATGGACTGTTGATGCAATCTGGCCCAAGGAAGCCTTAAGTTGCCTTTCAAATTTTGGTACTTAGATCATAAAAAATATAGGCCGAACAATTCATGAAAATTGAGATCGTTAGTTTTACAGGCAATTCTGGGTTAACTGACTACGCCATTTCACTTGCTCGCGCATTAATTAATCATGCGCAAATACGAGTTGTTTCTGCGCAGTCACTCCCCAACACATTTAATAATATGGGTTTCAAAATAGAGCGCGTCTTTCGCCGAAGTCGCCAATACCCTATTGATATTTTCAAATTTTTATTTGGGGTGATCACCAGAAAACCAGATTGGATAATATTTCAAGGGCCAATAAAATTCCCTCTTATTGATGCTTTAGTTGTTAGACTAATACGTTTATTTGGCATTAAAACGGCTATAACTGTTCATGATGTTTTGCCACATTACCCACGCAAATGGAGCATATTTGAGTTTGGGTTTTATTATCGATCTTTTGATAAAGTTATTGCTCATTCAGAAGCTGCGAACCGAATACTTCTCAATCAATTAAAAATCACTAAAGATATTTTGATCGTACCGCATGGTGTTTACGACATATTCAATTTAACTAACATAACTCAATTAAATGCTCGTAAAAAAATTGGCCAGTTAGTATCTGATGATTTTATTGTTCTTTTTTTCGGTCACTTGGAACCTAGAAAAGGATTAATGGAGTTTTTAGCGATGGCGAAAATGTGTAATCAGCCAGAAATAAAGTTTTTAATCGCGGGTAAAAATGATCTTTCGAAACATGGACAAAAATACTCTGATGAATTAGATGCTGCACGCACCTTACCAAATGTAATTATTCACGACTCACGAATCGAATTTGAAAACGTAGAGAATTATTTCTCGGCTTGTGACATAGTCGCACTACCTTATTTAGAAGGTTCAACAAGTGGTGTATTGAAACTGGCCTTAGCATTTGGCAAACCGATTATTGCAACAAGCGTTGGCGATTTGCCTGAACAAACTCCTGAAGGTGGTGGCATCCTAGTATCCTGCGACACAAACATTGCAGAAAACTTCTTAAATGCCATCACGCAAATTAAGTGCACCTACCAACCATATTCAGAAGCAATGAACAATGCAAAACAGTCAGCCAACTGGGCCGCTATCGCCGATAGCATTTTTCAACATTTAGCTCCACAGAATTAAAATTAATTTGAATTTTGTATATGCAATCAAGAAAACTTAATATTTATTTAAATGCGTATATATACTCTCCATTAAAAGTATTAACTCATGGTGGATTTTATAAAATGAACTACCTTTGTAGTAGTGGAAAACCAATTTCATGATTATTCTATAACAACTTTATTGAGGTGAACTTATGAATACGATAAACAGAGGGTTGATTTTCGGCATCGGGTTGTTTGCAAGTTTCGGTTTTTCGTTAAATGCAAACGCGGCTCCAAATAGTCAAAAGCTAGGAATTAGTCAATCACAATTACAGCAATTTAATATCGACCAGACGCTATCTAGTGAAGCATACCCTCAAGGTGTACCGACAAACTATGGATGGGGGGGGCACCCATGGATGCATGCTGGCAATAATGTTCCCAGTAGTTTTACTGCAATTACTGGATGGGCTCAAATAATGTGGGCTCAGGGAATCACTTCAAGCAATGATTATGTTCAAATACAAAATTTTAAAACTTTAATTTGCACTGTAAGCAATGGCGCTCATAGTTGGTCTCTATTACAGCAAGGAGACATAGATGGAAGTGAGTTTGATTCTGACTATGTCAATAATGTAAATACACCCCCTCCTTATTTTTTACAAATAACAAATTCAGGATTAGCTACTATCGGTATCGACACTGGAAACAAGGCTTTCCATTATTGGTATAAACAGGGGCGTGTATTGCTACCAAGCACAAATATTTGCGGCACTTTATCCGTCCTACAGGCAAGAACTGTCACCAAAGCATCTGGAGGAACAGCCCCTGGTGGCAATGGTGCATATGTCATTAGCGTCGGTGGTGATTATTGGCTAAACACCATGGCCGCATGGAATCAAAACACGACTAACACTAGTATTGATATAGGCCGATTTAAACTTATCACAGGTCAATGGCAATGGTTTGGGGTAAGTACGGCTTCGGATACGGATCTCCTTAATTTATACCAGTATGGTTACACGACCAGTACCAGTACCAGTACCAGTACCAGTACCAGTACCAGTGCCAATACCAGTGCCAATACCAGTGCCAATACCAGTGCCAGTACCAGCACCAGCACCAGCACCAGCATCCCAACAAAAAAATATATACGAATTAAAACAATTTATTGATGTTCATGAATACATTATCCATAACAGCATGTTAAAAACTAATGGATAAATTTTAACAACACCCTCACTCTTATCAGGTGAAAACCAAGCCCCTAATAAGAGTGACACATATAAATACCCTTCAAAATGAAAGTAAAACGTGATCAAGTTACTAAGTATTAACAACTACCACTACCGACGAGGTGGCTCTGACGTCGTTTATCTTGATCACGCAGATTTGATGGGAGAACTGGGTTGGGAAAATGCTTTTTTTTCCATGAACCACCCCAAAAATATAGAGACAAAATGGTCTAAATATTTCATCGATGAAATTGAATTTGGACATAGTTACTCAGTAATCGATAAGCTGAAAATGGCCTCTAAAGTTATTTATTCATTCGAGGCACAAAAGAAATTAAACACCTTGTTAAACGATTACCCTGCTGATGTGGCGCATTTGCATTGTATTTATCACCACTTATCCCCCTCGATTTTGCCCACATTAGCAAAAGCTGGCGTGCCGATAGTCATGACGGCACACGATCTCAAAATCGCCTGCCCAGCTTATAAGATGCTCAACGATAATGGTATTTGTGAACAATGTAAGGGTGGCAATTTACTGAATGTCGCAACGAATCGTTGCATTCGAGGATCTCTTGCCCCTAGCGCTATTGTTGCCATGGAAAGTCTGTTGCATCAAAAGCTCAACACCTATAAAAAATATTTAAGCAAAATCGTTGTGCCTAGCCGATTCTTTATGGAGAAGTTTATTGAGTGGGGCTGGCCTCGCGATAAATTTGTTTATATCCCAAATTATATTGATGCAAGCCGTTTTACACCCACCTATGAGCCAGGAAACTACTTCCTGTTCTTTGGGCGCTTGGCACAAGAAAAAGGCGTAGCCACACTCCTGCGCGCAGCAAAGCAAGCAGGGATTAAGCTAAAGATTGCAGGAACAGGTCCAGAAGAAGAAGCTATGCATGCCTTACAGGCTGAGCTACAAGGCGATGTGGAATTTCTCGGATATCAAAGTGGTGCCGCTTTGCATGCATTAATAGCTGGAGCGAGAGCAATCGTGCTGCCATCAGAATGGTATGAAAATGCACCTATGAGTATCCTTGAAAGCTACGGGTTTGGTAAACCAGTAATAGGCGCAAACATTGGTGGCATACCCGAAATGATAGAAGATGGATTAACTGGCTGGCAGTTTGAAAGCAGAAATGTTGAAGATTTAGCTGCAGTCTTATCACGTGTTAATGCGATGCCTGATGCTGAAGTTGCCAAACATGGCAGGGCGGGGCGGGCACTGGTAGAAGAACGATTTAATCGTGCTGGTTATGTAAATTCAACATTAAAAATGTACGCTGATCTGGGCTTAAAAACATAACAATAATTTGCAATACCGCAATAATTAACATTGGTCTGAGAGAAGTATTATGCAAAAAACTATCCGCATCCTCGGCACACGAGGCGTCCCCGCTGCTCATGGCGGCTTTGAAACCTTTGCCGAACATTTGGCATTGTATCTGGTCAAGCAAGGCTGGCAGGTCACAGTGTATTGCCAGGAAGATGGCGAAGGACATGTATTTGAAGATAGCTGGCAAGGTGTGCGCCGCGTGCGTATGCCCGTGGCGACTGAGGGTGCTGCGGGTACTATCGTATTTGACTGGAAATCGACTGTGCATGCCGCTGGCGAATCTGGTTTGATATTAACGCTTGGTTATAACACGGCGATTTTCTGTGTACTGTATCGTTTACGTGGTCACAAAAATCTCATCAATATGGATGGCATAGAGTGGCATCGACAAAAATGGGGCGCAATTGCCAAGCTCTGGTTCTGGATGAATGATTGGGCTGGGTGCTGGCTGGGTAACCATTTAGTCGCGGATCATCCCGAGATTAAAAATCACCTCGCCACGCGGGTGAGCCGTGACAAGATCACGACCATACCTTATGGTGCTGATGCAGTTGATCATGCTGATATCAGCGCATTAACGCCTTATCAACTCACCCCTAATCGCTATGCAATTCTGATCGCGCGTGCAGAACCAGAGAACTCCATCCTCGAAGTCGTTCGCGCCTGGTCGCGTCGACAACGGGGTATGCAGTTAGTGGTGTTAGGCAAATACGATCCTAACCACGCCTATCAACGCGCAGTGAAAGAAGCCGCCTCTGACGAAGTGCGCTTTATCGGTGCGGTTTACGACAAACCTACCGTAGCAGCTTTACGCTTTCACGCACAATTGTATGTGCATGGCCATCAGGTAGGTGGCACCAATCCATCGTTAGTTGAATCGTTGGGCGCTGGCAATGCAGTATTGGCGCATGACAATCCATTCAATCGCTGGGTGGTAGCGGATGGCGCTCGTTATTTCAAAAACGAAGATGAATGCGCTGCTGCATTAGATAACTTGCTTGATAACGATACGGAGATAGCGAACATGAAAGCTGCCAGCCGTAGCCGTTTTGATGCAGAGTTTACTTGGGAAAAAGTTCTCAAGGAGTATGAGGACTTGTTGTTAGAGTGGTTATAACTCGCTTATGCACCCACATCATTTATACACTTTAACCATTCAAGCCAAAATTGACTTACATAGACGTATTCAACGGCGATGCAGATGGGCTTTGCGCACTACAACAATTGCGCTTGTCTCATCCTGTTGACTCAGAGCTGATTACCGGAGTGAAGCGCGATATTACTCTGCTCCAGCAGGTACGCGCCGAACCTGGGGATATTGTCACTGTATTGGATATTGGGCTCGACCAGAATCGTGATGCTTTAGTGAAACTGCTGGATATGGGTGTGCAGGTGCATTATTTCGATCACCATTTTGCGGGTGATATTCCGCCCCACACCAATCTGCATCAACACATCAATTTGAGTGCAGAAACTTGCACCAGTGCAATAGTGAACGAGTCATTGAATGGGCAATTCGCCATCTGGGCGATAGTCGGTGCTTATGGCGATAATCTCGCTGCCGTAGCCGAGCAAATTGCCGCGCCACTCAACCTCTCAACCGAACAACTAGCGTTGTTGCATGAATTGGGCGAATGTCTTAATTACAATGCTTATGGCGAAACACAGGACGACTTGTATTTCAAGCCAGCAGAACTTTCCATGCGTATGCGTGCTTACGCAGATCCGTTCGTGTTTATGCGCGAGGATACTGTGTTCGCTACTCTGCGCGCTGGCTATGCCGAAGATATGGCTAAGGCAGCAATGCTACAGCCTGCACATCAAACAGCTGGTGGCGCTGTATTCATACTGCCAGACGAAGTATGGAGCCGACGCGTGAGCGGTGTGTACAGCAATGACCTGGCATCCAACCACCCTAATCGTGCGCATGCCATACTCAGCCATAACTCAGCAGGCGATTACACAGTCAGCGTACGCGCACCTATGGTCAACAAAACAGGTGCAGACACTTTATGCAGACAGTTCCCTAGTGGTGGTGGACGTAAAGGTGCGGCAGGGATTAACCACTTACCAGCGGCATCACTCCCCTTGTTTTATGAACAATTTAATCTGGCTTATCCTGGCTAGGGATTTATCGCCTGCACGCTACTGCGTTGCTCACAGGTTAGCATAGACGATTGGAAGGCAGCCGAAATCAGGACGGAGTCATACCACTTGATTGCAACACTTCTTCGCATATCTGCGGCAGTTCATAAAGCCGCACCTGACCATCTTTACTCCTGACATGAACTGATGCAACTAAATTGTCAGCTATCGCCATTTCGTAAATTTTTTCGGCGATAGCCTCGTTGACTGTAAAAACGATTTCTGGCCATTTTTCGGCATCCGCCTGTTCTCTGGCTATGCGGTAGAGTGCAACTGCTTTTAGTTCGTCTGTCGCCTCTTGAGGCAGTATATGCACACGGCTTTTATGCATCTGTACAAGCACGCCGTACCGGATTAGTGTCTGTGCATTGATGACTTGTTGTGCAGATTCAATAGGATTCAGCACTACCTGCTGAACCCAAGAATTCACTTCAGAACTGTAAGATTCGTCGAGTTCTATAAGCGTGCTTGCCAAGTCAGTTAACTTAGCCTCTTTCTTAGCAACCGCATCCACGCGAGCATCAATTATTTTGTTCCTCTCTACAATATCGACAATCTGAGAGGCAACTTCATTTTTGAAATACTGTTGTTGTGCGCGTGAAACTTGCAAATACGTATTAACATCGTCTAGGTTGAGCATTTTGCGTTTTTCAGTGATTACTATTAACTCTCCGACTAAATTTTCCTCACGACGGGTTACAACTTCGACAGTTTCGTATTCGAGTTTTGGCAAAACCGGCGCGCCGTTGGTTAGTGCCTGAACCGCTGCTTGAACATTTGACAGTTTTGTTTCCATCGCATCAGCATCCTCTTTTGCCTGCGCTTGGCGGCGCTCATATGTTGCGATGTTCAGTTGTAATTTGTCGATATCACCTTTTTTGGCATCAAGTTCTTCCTGCACTTTCAGAGCAAGCGTTTCATTATTTCGCAGTTTTTCTAGCGCAGCATCAAGCGCTTTTCTGGCTGCTTCTAATTCTTTTGGTAGGTCTTCGTGCAGTTGCCTAACCGTCCGATTTATCGTTTTAGAATAATCTTCACCAGCTAATATGCGCTCAAATTTTGGTTTTCCACGATGTATCTCATGCGATTGATAGACTTCTCCCACGACATCCTGCAGTCGCTTCGCCACTTCCCTGTTGATTGATTTTGACAAAGGAATGCCTTCCAGATTATATGCTGGCATTTGATAGTGTGCATGAGGAGCCGATTCGTCACGATGAACGACAAGCCCGGTCAATGTTGTATTTAGTTCTGCAGAGATTCGATCCGCCGCTTCTTTGTAAAGGGCGTTTTGCTCAGCGATGGACAGCGCGTTAATGACTGGTTGGGCTTCATGGCTAAAGGTGATAATACCCAAAGTTGCAATAGCAGCATCCTTTTTCATTGCACGTTGCGGGTTTCTTAATGCGCGACGGTCTAAACAAATATCACGCAACGCTTTTTCGGCACGCGGCTCAAGGAAGATTGAATTTAAGTGAGTCCGCGTCTGATCAACATAATTCGGCACAGGCTCAGACCGCACATCGTGCCGCCGCTGGCCTTTCGCTAAAGATGCGTACTTGTGTACTACGCGAGTCGATACACTTTTGCTCATATTATCTCCCGCTAACTACAAGCTGAATAAAGGGTTCAAAAGGAGCACACTGCTCAGATTGGGACGCGATGTTAAGGTTATGGCTAGTAGGTTTAAGCCTGATGTGCTTATGTTAGCATCTGAAGTGTGATACGGCAATACCAGCTGCGTAGTCTTACGCATTCCGCCTGGAAAGATATCAGTTAGTCACGGCTGGTTTGCACTGAGTGTGCTCATGATCAAGTGTCGCCAGCCTCATGCTGCCGATGCAAAACCCACGGAGTCTCAATTCTAGGTGAATAACTCACCTGCCGAGAGGACATTGCAGAGGAAAGAGCAAAATACGATGCATCGTTTGGGCTGGGCACTAAGCTGGTGCCATCGAAATGGCCGCCATCAATCCATTTGACAACATAACCAATTAGGTTAGAATTTATTCATGGAGAAACCAACCCCACATTGCAAGCTAACCATCGTCAAAGCTTTCGTTGAAGCTGGCAAAGTACGCACAACCAATACGGCTAGACTTGGAGCCACTGCATTGGGATTGGAACCTTCCGACATGCTGGCAGTGGTGACGCGCTCACGCCAGCTGATTTTTACAAGAGCATGAGCATGAAATGTCCTGTTTGCGGCGCTGCGGAACTTATTCACGACACCCGCGACCTGCCCTATACCTACAAGGGTGAAACCACTGTTATTCCAGTGGTAACCGCTGATTTTTGTCCTGCTTGTGATGAGTCCATCACCGACATAGTTGAAACTGAGCGTGTCATGCGTGAGATGCAGGCATTCAACAAACAGGTGAACGCGGCCATTGTTGACCCTGCTTTCATCATCAGCGTACGCAAAAAGCTAGACCTTGGACAGCGTGAGGCTGCCGAAATCTTCGGTGGTGGCATCAATGCATTCTCGCGCTATGAGAACGGCAAAACCAAGCCACCGTTGGCATTAGTTAAACTGCTCAAACTGCTGGATCGTCACCCCGATCTGCTTAATGAGGTCAGAACCGTCTGATCTTTTCGCAGACCGTCAATGTGAAAGGGCTTTGCTCTTTATGAGTGGTGGAGTTCCGTAGAATTGCATCCAACTGCCGATTATTTGCCAATAAGGGCAGATACTTTATTTCGCACTATCATTAACTCATCGGGAGTTATTTTTCCCTTATAAGTAGCCTTGCGCGCAACCCAATCGAGACTTTTTATCTGGTCAGACAACACGGCACTTGATCGATCACCAGCGATCACAACCTCGAATGGATAACCTTTGATCTGCGTAGTTATCAGGCAACACAACATCAATCCGGTTTTACCATTGTAGGATGCGGGACTGACAACTACCGCTGGCCTATGCCCGGCTTGCTCATGCCCTGCCTGCGGATCGAATTGTAACCACACAATATCACCTGATTCAGGTACATAGCTTTGCCCCATTACAAAAACTCCTTGCCGACTGGCGTACCAAAATCAGCGCCGATATTCAAATTTTCTGGTGTGATGTCAGCAAGCAATTGCGCCAGATCATATTCAGTTGACCGAATCGGCTCGATAATAATACGGCCACCTTCTTCCCGAACATCAACCGACGCATCCAGACTCAAACAAGCTGATTCCATTATTCCAGCAGGGATACGAACAGCAGCACTGTTTCCCCATTTCTTCACGATTACACGCATAACACCGCCTGTTGATTCAATGTTGATACGTCAATAGATTTACCACTATGTGTCAACATTGTTGATACGCGCAGACGACTATAATTTGTATGAATCTTGCTATTCAATGATTGTTATAGTAGTAGCCATAAGGTAGCGCCCCAGCATCGCATACCTGATCAGCGTCAACACAGTGCAGTCATCGGACAACGCAACATCAACCACTCCAAATTTAACGATTCCAATTTAACGCCTATCGTTATATCATATAACCATGATCAAAACATTCGCTAATAAAGAAACAGCTGCATTATTTGCCGATGAACGGGTTAGAAGATTGCCACCCGATATTCGTCAGGTAGCGCGTCGTAAACTGGCGCAGTTGCATCATGTAACTAGCGTAGATGATTTGCAGATTCCACCAGGTAATCGTCTCGAGCGTTTATCGGGGGACAGGCTAGGCCAATACAGTATCCGCATCAATGATCAATGGCGAGTTTGTTTTCGGTTTGAGGATGGCAATGTATTCGATGTTGAAATAGTGGATTACCACTGATGGAGGATGTTATGAGTATTACGATAGACGATGTGGCTGGTATGGATTTTAGTGATGTAGCTGAGGCAGGAAAACTAAAGCCTATCCATGCGGGTGAGATTTTGCGGGAAGAATTTATGAAACCGATGGGTTTGTCCGCTAGCGCTGTAGCTGTGGCTTTGCATGTTCCCGCACCTCGTATTAATGATATTGTGCTGGAACGAAGAGGGATTTCCGCCGATACCGCAGTGCGGTTAGCTCGTTTTTTTGGGATGCCTGCTGAGTTTTGGATGGGGTTACAAGCGGATTACGATAGGCGCATGGCTGAAAACAAGCTGGCAGTCATGCTGCCACAGATACGGCGTTATCAGGCAGCAGCATAAATTTTATGCTCAACTATAGCCAGCCTCTCGTTGGCTACGCAAGGCCAGCACGAAAACCGTATCTATTTCCACAACATACCGATACAGAGCAATATATCCACGCGAGCGTCGGCCAATCACCAATTGTCGTTTATTACCATCAACAGGTTGACCAATAAGTGGGTTATATTCCAAGACATTGATCGCCTGAGTAATGGCTAAAATCCGCAATGGCGCGTCTTCTATTTCAGACTGTGCTAAATGATCAAGAATTTGATCAATATCATCACCCACCTCGGGCGCCAATTCAATTTTCGCCATGCTTAACGTGCTAACTTACGCGCATTTGGACGAACGCTGTCTGTTTTCCCCACTATTTTATTTTCAAGATAAATACGCATTTCTGACCAAGGAATCGCATTACCCGTTGCGACGATATTGGCATATCGTTGATCTGCCGGCTTATTTAATTCAAGCTGCTGTTCCGCCTCTAACGTCTTTTCCATAATTGCTTGCAACATAAAGTGATGCGTTGTATCACCCATCTGTTCGGCAGCGGCAGCTATCCGCATTTTCAGATCATCGGGTAAGCGTATGGTTGTAGTAGACATGTTGAACGCCTATAAGTTATCAGCAACACTATATTGTAGCACTGCAGTGCTACAATATAGGCTAATTTACAGATGGTAATCCCCACTATACTTGGATACTGACAACAATTAAGACAACAGGTGTTATTCGTTGCGATCAACCTCGCGTGCTTGATCTTGGTGGCCGCAATGCAAGCAAGGTTGACACCTTACCCGCCTCCAATATGGAAGAAGTATTGGCAAAGCTCACTCCAATTTTTGAGTAAGTAGCAGCATCACCTGATAAAACACCAGGTAAATATGTAGAAACTATTTAGTGACTGTGCAACTTCTCTTGTAGCCAAATTTTGATAAGCGACTGGTAAGGCACATCGCGAGAATTCGCAGCGGCTTTAATGGAATCCAGAAGATGCTGAGGCAGGCGCAGCGAAATTGTTTTTGTCGACGGCTTCAAATTAGGCAGCACAACCTTGCGCGCCTTTGTCCAATCTAAATAATCCGCTGAATCCTCTTTATCCCAAAAGGCTTGCTCTTCTGCCTCATTAGCAAATTTCGGAATCGGTTTAAGTTGCTTGTTCATAAATCATGCGCTCCTTCTTGTGCATATCTCTGGCCGAAATAACCCGAATTTTCTCACTGGCATTACGCAATGTGAACGTAATATGTAATGTACGTCCCTCGTCTGTCTTGCCTAATGCGTGAAAGCGTGACTCACCTTGACTGTGTTTTATCAGTCGGCGCGTAAAACCTCGTCCTTCAGGGCGAGGATGTAAGCGCGAACGGCGAAGCCGTTCAATGCGGTGTTTGTTGTTGCTCAATATATTGCCTAATAATCTCAATCGGCGCACCGCCGCAACTACCAGCAAAATAACTCGGTGACCATAACGCACCACCCCACAACTTCTTTCGGATACTTGGGTAGTCCTTTTTCCGAATCATTCGGCTAGATACGCCTTTAAGGCTGTTGACCAGGATGGAAACTGAAACCTTGGGCGGATAGTTCACTAGTAAATGCACATGATCATCTTCACCATCAAATTCCACCAGTTCCGCCTCAAAGTCTTTGCACACTGCTGCAAATATCGGACGCAATTCGTCCAAAATAGTTTTTGTAAACACTTCTCGTCTATATTTAGTGACAAAGACCAAATGTACATGCATTAAAAAAACGCAGTGTCTTCCATGTCTAATGTCATTGTTTTGATCCATAGACCTAGTATAATAAAACCATGAAACGCTTGCAAGCCTACAAGTTTGAACTCATGCCTAACGGTGAGCAATCACGCGCCATGCGTCAATACGCGGGTTGTTGCCGTGTGGTGTATAACAAAGCCCTAGCGTGGCAAAATGCACAATATCAAGCCGACAATACCTTCAAATTCAGCTACACCAAAACAGCCAATTTACTGCCTCAATGGAAAACAGAACTTACTTGGCTCAAAGACGCACCCAGCCAAACATTGCAGCAGTCACTAAAGAATCTGGAATCCAGCTTCAGGAACTTCTTTGCTAAACGCACTGAGTTTCCCAAGTACAAAAAGAAAGGCATGAGTGACAGCTTCAAATTTCCACAAGGCTTCAAAATTGAGCAACAGAACAATCGCATCTTTTTACCCAAGTTGGGTTGGCTACGTTACCGCAATAGCCAAGCAATGCTTGGCACCCCAAAGAACATCACCGTATCACTCAAATGCGGCAAGTGGTACGCCAGCATCCAGACTGAGCGTGAGATAGAGCAGCCAAGACACCTATCTACCAGCATGGTGGGTGTTGACGTAGGTATCGCCAGATTTGCTACGTTAAGCAACGGACAAGTATTCACAGCTATCAACAGCTTCAAACAAAAGCAAGCCAAGCTTGCGCGTTATCAACGCGCATTAGCGCGTAAGGTTAAATTCAGCAGTAACTGGAAAAAGCAGAAAGGCAAAATAACCAAACTCCACAGCACGATTGCGAATATCAGGAAAGACAACCTGCATAAGACGACTACCCGCATCAGCCAAAACCACGCCATGATAGTGATAGAAGATTTGCAGGTCAGCAATATGAGCAAAAGCGCCAAAGGAACGATGGAAACCGAAGGAAGCAACGTCAAAGCCAAGTCAGGCTTGAATCGTTCCATCCTGGATCAAGGCTGGTTTGAATTCAGGCGACAGCTTGAATACAAACAGGCATGGAAAGGTGGCGAGGTAATCGCGGTCAATCCGCGCAACACCAGTCGTACATGTCCGTGTTGTAAGCATGTAGCCAAAGAAAACCGTCTCACACAAGCAAAGTTTGAATGTGTGGAATGTGGCTATAGCGACAATGCTGACTTGGTTGGGGCAATCAATATATTAGCGGCAGGACATGCCGTGTTAGCGCGTGGAGTGACGGTGCAACAAGACCGCACGATGAAGCACGAACCCACTGAAGGCATCCGCAAATCATCGCGTGAACCCGTAGGAATCCCCCGCATTTAGGTGGGGGAGGATGTCAAGTTTTCGTTAACACGCAATACGGATATTTTTTTGAATATTGGCGACTTTTCTAATATATCAACTTGCTCAATCATACCGCACTTACCTAGTCCAAACTGCGCATAGCCTTAAGAGTAGCATCTAATTTTCCCCTTTGCTATTCCCAACCTAACGCTTTTTAACACCATGAAATCGAGTGAAGTGTATTATTCTGCCCCAATTAATTAATCAATCAGCACCATTTCGGTTACTGAGCATTAATCAATCGCCAACAAATCGCCACCATTTCTGGTGATAAATGTTAATCAATTGACCCCATTTAATTAACGAAGTGTGACATCAACCATTTTTAGCGATCTAAACCAAACAAACTTTTACATGCTCGGCAATAAACTCGATGATACATTTTATTAGCATCGCGCCTGCATTCACTTTCCTCAATCACACTCACCCCACGATCGCATTGCTCGCAATAGGCACTACGTGCTTCGTTCAAGAATTTAGGACGTTTATGCCTGGATAGCACACCGTCAGGAGAAGAGAAAGCACCAGCCGCATCAAGTTCAATCTCATAACCAAATACTGGCGTCACTGTCTGATCTAGCAACCAATCCGGCACCACCTCACGTGGCCTACTCACGACGAACATTCCGACACAGTTGGCTTTGGGTGCGTGCTGTAAGTCTTGTTTCTGGGCGACTTCAACTCGATACCCCAACCATTGCATGACAGGTACGGCCTGGTTGATCCAGTGCTCACACGAACCACTACCATCTACCAGCAGTATTACGGCTTTATCCTCAACCGACTCTGTTTCGGGTTTTATCAGCGTTAGTGTTCGATCGATTTTATCCAACTGCTCCAAACCATACTGAAGCAACGCCAGCAGTGTCTGACGCATCGAACCGGAACCCATCTCGCGCAGCTTCTCATGCAGTGCTGGCGGCAAGCTTGCCAGTATAGGTCGTGTCCCTTTGGGATCCAGTTGCCCATATACCTGCACGGGCATACTGCTATCTCCAACACTATTCTCTTCGCGCGACTTCAGTTCGAAAGCAAAGGCAGCCCCTTCGGACCGTGCAATTAATTGCATGTCTGGCTTTATCAAGTCTTCAAGCACCCAGCGTGCCAGTATGGCGAATGCATGAGTTGTGCTGCCACTCGTCCCTGCAGATAACTTATCGGCGAGTGCCACAGGTACGGGCAGTGGCATTTTCTTCACACCCTGTAGATCGATGTGTGGCAAAAGGATTAAAAAATTCCCCGCTCGATCAAGGATTTTGATGGTGCCGGTATCGGTATGGACTAAATCTGAACTCATTTCAATGCCTATGAATGGACGCGCGCATGCCTGGGTCTTGACAAAATGCCTACGCTATGGTATTATTACATATCTTTGGAGAATTCACAATGAATTTAAATTCGAGCAACGATGGAGATTTACATAACCTAGCATTAGCAAACGTACCAGATCACATACACAAGCCAATTCGTCAGCTACTCCCTAAGCTGCCAGTCACCGCCAGAAAAGTATTCACCGACCTGTTTAAGGGTGCCGTGCTGAATCGCTACGAGGTGGCAGATAAATTCAAAGCCATTAAGAAAGACAACAAGCTGGCATTTAGCTTGCTGTCACTATTCCTCATGGACGCCCGCCATCAAATGCAATTGGTAGAGCGTGTTGCCCAGGCGCTGGGTAAACAAGCTGGCGAGTTTGATGACTATATCGTGGATGCATGGTGGGCCATCGCTGCCGAAATGGGCTCGGAGCAAGGCAAATTACATCAGATATACCTAGCGTTATTAAAGAATGACTTTACTCGTGCTGAGGAAGCTGCAGCATTGTGCGAAGAATGGCTCACCCATCGCGGCATTACACGTGAGCGGCCGATAGAGATATTAGCGAAGGCAGTTGCAGCGGAATTGGCAATTCGAGACAACAATCCCAAAATTGCACGCCTGTTGCTACAGAACACGTCACCCCTTGAATTGGTGAATCTGAAAGATGATCAACTGGATAAGCTTCAGCGTATGGCAATTAAAGCGTTTGATGACAATCCCGCTGAGCCTGTCCCTGCAGGGCATATTCGTGTCATCCGCTCTATTACCAAATCAGAAGATAAACGTGAGAAAGATGCGCTGGCACGCTACTCACAATTGCGGTTGCCGATACCACTTGCAGCCTGCCCTGAAAATACCCAATGGGCTCAGATACTCAAGTATGAGTTTCCGTGGATGGGTGAAGTCATCGATCATATTAAGCTTAGCGCTACCTTCCGCAAGAACATGGGGCAATCGACACTGCATTTTGATCCTGTCTGCCTGGTCGGCAGTGCAGGTATCGGCAAAAGCCGTTTTATTAAACGGCTAGGCGAAGTGTTAGCCACGCCATCTCGGGTGCTGTCACTAAACGGCATGGCTGACAACATGATGCTCAAAGGTGCTGGTCGTGGCTGGGGCACATCCCGTCCGGGCATACTGGTTGATATGATGCTGCAGCAAAAATGCCCAAATCCCATCATCGGGCTGGATGAGATTGATAAAGTCGGAGAGAACCGACATAACGGCAACGTATGGGATAACTTGCTTGGCATGCTGGAACCGCAGACCGCCCAGAATATCTTTGATGAGTTTCTGCTGGGCGAGGTCGACTATTCACATATCAACTGGATAGCTACGGCGAACTCGATTCATCATATGCCATCCGTGCTGCTCAGCCGTATGCGCGTTATCCACGTCGCACCACCGCAAGCCAAGGACTTTGATGCGATATTGCTAAGCTTGCGTAATGATATTGCTAAAAAGCATGATGCACGTCTGGAGATGCTACCCATCATGGACAACGAAGTGCTGATGGTACTGCGGCAGGCATTTGCAAAGAAACGTAGTGTTCGTGCGCTGATTAGAATGATGCAGCAGATCATGGCTGAAGATGTAGCGCTAAGGCCGGAATACCTCAATTGAGGTCGATGCTTCGCCTTTAGTCACCATTGACGGGGAAAGTTGCCATTGCTGTATCAAGGCGAATATTGCTGATTGATTAGCTTTACTCATGGCCACACCCCCCCCGCCATGGATCGAATTACCAACTAATTTTTTAATACAGAGAGCTGGTGATTGAGAGTATGCCGTTGTCGATGAGTCGAGCTCTTTAGCTGCAATGAACATGATCTGCTGAGGGATTTTTTGACGCATAACCTGGAGGAATTTGAAATGATAAATTGCGATATTGACAAAAACATTCGTGAGCTTGTACGTGAGATGGCGAACGTTGCTGAGAACGATAAAAGGGACGTGCTCAATGGGCTTCTTGCAGAGGATCACGACTGTCCAGAAGCTGATGCCATCAAGGCAGCGATTCGTGCGATTGAGCTCATGCGTCGTCACCGATGTGCACTTGAGCGGCCGACTGAGGAGCTTATCGTTGAGTCGTTTATGCATGCCTTCGTCACAGAATCTAACGTTGAGCAGATTTTGCAAAACTTGCTCAATAAACAGTTTCCGCCGTACAGCGAGAATGATTATGAATATGAGCGCGAGATGAGTGGTGGTGACTGTTGAGCTATTCTCGTCCAAAAACATTAAAAGAAGTGACAGACATGATCATGTCCGGTGTCAGCATCTCGATGGCGATGAAAGAGTTTATCGATGAATTAAGCAAGGTTACTGACGATGACGTTGCGCTGGCCATGGTCACAGATGAGCCGAAGCTGACGGGTGACGCAACGACTGATGCAGTGCTCGGCGGATTCGCCGAGTTGATTGCTGACAATGCATCCAGGCAGGCACCAGCATGGTGTTTCAGTAGGTTGCGATTTCTTACAGAACCGGTGTATACGGGTGGCAAACGCTCGCGAGAGCTGATGATTGAAACAACGCCGCTAGCCATGAGCCGACGCGGGTACTACTGCGGTGATATATTGCTTCGCAATTTTAAGGATTGATATGACTGCCGAAAACGAATTTAAAGTGTACTTGAAGCACTTTGGCTCACCAGTCCCTGATGTTGTATTCGACTGTGTGGTTGATGATAAAGCTCGCACGATAGAAATCACTGTGGATCATCTGGACACGCATCTCTTGCTTCTGTTCGCATTGCGAACGCTTAAGGATCGAGATATTGACGCAATAACGTGGATCGACGGCTGGTCGTCCAGACGCTCAAGATGGCAGTTAATTGTGATCATCGGTGCGTATCGCCATAAAGTCGATATTGTCGAGGTGTTTTCTCTGGACTCATCGAAAAAAGATTTCACGGTCGTCGTTAGAGAAGCAGAACCGCAGGTAACGCAATCCACGGAATGAGTGAGGACAAATGATTATTTATCTTGATTACGACGGAGTCCTGCACGCAGACGAAGCCTACCGCACCAAGCGTGGCGTTGAATTGCGTGGCGGCGGTAAGCTGTTTGAGCATGCAGGCATCCTGATCGATGCGCTGGTGCCATACCCTGACGCCAGGATTGTTCTGTCAACGTCATGGGTGCGAGAGCTTGGCTTTAATCGTGCGAAGAGCTATCTACCAGATGAGCTATCGCGATTAGTGATTGGTGCGACGTATCACAGCAAGATAGAGCGAGATGAGGAATTCACTAACAACATGCGCTGGGGAATGATGACGCGGCACCAACAGATTTACTCGCATGCTGTGCGGCACAAAATTGGTCACTGGTTCGCAATTGACGACGATCATGCTGATTGGCCTGATGTTCAGTTCGATCAGCTGGTAGCAACGAAGGGAAAGCTTGGGTTGAATGATTTTTTTGCAAAGCAGCAGCTGAATAAGTTGCTTAAAGAGCAGCATGAGGCGGAATCAGCTAAACATTTTATGGAGCCGAAATGATCGTTCACTTTGACACTGAATTCACTACGTTACATCTACGCGCAAGGCTTATATCCATTGGCCTAGTGGCTGATGACGGTCGCGAGTTCTATGCGGAGCTGACTGACACTTACGAGTATAAGCACTGCTCAGAGTTCGTGCGTGAAACCGTGCTGCCATTGCTTGATGGCGGTGACGCGCAAAAGGATTCGTATGATCTCGTCATGCAGCTTGGCGCGTGGCTTGAGGATTTCGATGAGCCTGTGACGATGTGTTGCGATTCTATTGAGTATGACTGGACGTGGTTCACCAAGATTTTTACATTGAAAAGCACCTGGCCGGCGAATGTGGATCACCGTCCGATGTTGCTTGAATTACCGATGGAAATTCAAGTCACAATCGTTGAAGAGGCGTTTGACAATGGCTTGCGTCGTCATCATGCGCTAGACGATGCGCGAGCTAACCGACTAGGCTGGCTGGAATTCCAGCGGCTCAAGCTACAATTTAAACCGCTGTTTGATAACTTGTGATGAGATCATGAAATTTTTTACGAGTGATCAGCATTTCGGTCACGCCAATATCCTCAAATACGAGGATAGACGGGACGAATCAGGCAATAAATTTGCATCGATTGAGGCGATGGATGCGCATCTTGTCGATCGCTGGAACGCGACCGTGTCGGCTGACGACGCAGTGTATTGCATTGGTGACTTTGCGTTTAAATCGCAAATCCTGCGCGACATCCTGCCGTTTCTGAATGGCACTAAAATCCTGGTAACAGGTAATCATGATCCGTTTTTTAAGCGCGTCGTCAACGGCCAGATGGCTGAAGCCAAAGTGCTTGCGCTTGAGCTTGGATTTAGCGAGCTGCATTTTCAGCATGAGATTGAAATAGAGGGTATCGGCCTGGTTCAACTATCACATTTTCCTTATTTGCCGCCATCGCTCGAAGGGCTACAGGACTACGAGCTGCGATATATGAATATCAGACCGAAGATTGGTAAAGAAAGCCTGTTGCTGCATGGTCACGTGCATTCAGATTGGAAAATCCGTCAAGACAGCGGACAGCCGCGCATGCTGAATGTTGGTGTTGATGTGTGGGATATGAAACCCATCAGTGAAGCGGAAATTGTTGAATTTGTGATGGTGAATACATGAGCAAAAATATGATGCTGGTTTTCTTCGATACTGAATTTACAGAGCTTGGGCTTGATCCACGCCTGATCTCGATCGGCCTGGTCGGTGATGATGGTCATGAGTTTTATGCGGAGCTGTCGGACACCTACGAGATCGATGACTGTAATGATTTCGTGCGGGAAGCGGTTATCCCGCATCTGCAAGGTGGCGAGTCATTAATGACGATGGATACGCTCGTAACAAAGCTTAAAGCGTGGATAGAGGGCATTGGCCAGCCAGTGAGGCTAGTCACGGACTCAATCTCGTGGGATTGGCCGTGGATCCAAGAGATATTTTACGACCGTGATAACTGGCCGCAGAATCTTGACGGCAAGCCTTTATCCCTTGCGATGAGCAAAGAGTTTAACCAAGCGGTTGAAAGGCAGTTCAGACGAGGTTCGCGACGTCATCATGCATTGGATGATGCAAAAGCAAATCGGCTGGCATCGCTTGCTGCGGTTGGCAATATACGGTAACTATGGTCAAGATTGCCAATTGTCCAAGCGGTGATTGGACAATTAAGGCGGTTCGCAAAATACGGTAACTATAGCCAATTATAGTTGATTATAGTTTTGCTTTTTGAGGGTAGCGGCAATGATTATCTTCCTTGATTTTGATGGCGTAACGCACCCCTATCGTGGCGGTGCTGTGTTCAGTCGCGTTGAATATCTCTGGCAGATACTTCGTGCGATTGAAGCCAATGTCGTATTCACGACCAGCTGGCGCGACGATTATCCGTTTGATCAGCTAGTTGACTTTGCAACGGTAGGCGGTGGCGAGGATTTGGCGCATCGATTCATTGGTGCCACACCAAGCATTGAATACAGCGATCGCGGTGCGGAAGTGCAGGAATGGATAGACAGTGCTGGCTACGACGGAAAATGGCTAATATTGGATGATGCGCCGGAATTGTTTTCATCGCCTGAAGGACTTTACCTGATCAATGGAAAGTCCGGATTAACCGAGCAAGACGTTTTTAATGTTTTGAAAGTGGCTGAATAATGAGTGATCAGTGCATATGCTCATTCATTATCTAAACTTCGATCGGCGGTAGTTCACCCGTGAGCGCTTTATACTGACGACGCACCTTTTCCATAGCTCGCCGCTATATCTCTTTTTGAGCTTCGGTGGTCAGCGGATAATTTTCAGGAAAACTTGATTTGTGTGTCATGACCAAATTGAAGCTCAATAAATAGAAGTGGTGAAATGTCAGTAAATAAACGAGCAAGACGTTTTTTAAGCCGACGATTCTAGTCTTCCAGCTCTTTGAGCCTGTCCATCATGGATAATTCATAGTTTATGTATAAAAGTATATAAATAATTGACATGGAGTATTGCATTTTATATACTTTTTAACATGAAAAGCACAATTGAAATTTACGTTGATGGTATATGGCACGAAGCCGCTCTGATTGAATCGGGCGGGCGCGATCGTTGCACATTCGAATACTTGCCTGAGTACGTTTTCGGGGATGTTTGTCAGCCCGTATCGTTAACACTCCCTGTATCGCTGGAAACGCGACAGCCCATGGGCGTATGCCCTTCATTTTTGCTGGATATGGTGCCCCAGGGCAATGGTCGTCGGTTTCTAATACAACAGCTAGGGCTGATCGATTCAGATGATCTGATCCTGCCACTTATACAGCATGGGGCTTTCAATCCTGTCGGTCGACTTCGGCTCGATACTGCTGTGACATACGCAAATAATGTTGAAGAGAATGACAGTTCTTTGCAACGCGGTTTCACGCTGAATGAGATTGTGGGCCGCAAAGATGATTTCATAGAAAACTTATCTAGGCATGGCATGCTAGGGGCGGGAACAACGGGCCTACAAGGCGCATCCGCAAAATTCATGTTGGTTAAAAACCATGAAGACTTGTGGTTCATCGACGCTTACGCAAAAGAATCTGATATCGCATCCCACTGGCTCTTAAAATTGCCGCGGGGCAAGCATGAAACGGATCTGGCGATTCTCAAGAACGAAGCGGCATACATGAAAGTTGCCCGTGCGTGCGGGTTGAGATCGCACGGCGAGACTTTTCACAAAGATGGAATGCTGTTTGTGCCAAGGTTTGACCGGACGACAGAGAATGGGGTGGTAACGCGATTGCACCAGGAAAGCCTTGCGTCGCTCGCTGGGCATCATTCGTTTGGTATTCGCCCCAACCATTATGATCTGGTCAGCGCCTTCTTGCCTTTTGTGACTGATCCTGTGAATGAGGTTATTGAGTATATCAAACGTGATTTATTGAACCTGGCTATCCTTAATACAGACAATCATGCTCGCAACACAGCTATTCAACAATTAGCAAACGGCACAGTACAGTTAACCCCTGTGTTCGACATCGCGCCGATGTTCATGGATAGAGATATGATGGCTAGAGCCAGTAGATGGCTCGACAAAAGTGGGAAGGTCATCAATAACTTTGTCGATGTAATTGAAGCATTGCCGTTAAAAAACGAAGAAAAAAATACTGTTATGCTTGCTATCAAATCTTTTACTAAGGTGATTGAAAATTTACCGCTGACGATGGCCGAGTGCGAAGTCGATGCGGATATTATTAAGCAATGTGCGCGATCAATAATTCAGGTTTGTGAGAACATTGAACAAGGCTACGACAATGGATAAACGACTAAAACCCAGCGACAGGGAATTCGAAAGAAAATTAGTGGATGATTTCTTCCAAAACTTTACGGAAGGTCAATTTAACATACGTGATGCAACTAAAGCGATGCGCCGCATCAGTCGTTTGACTCAACCCGAGTTTGCCAAACATCGTGGGATTTCACTTGCGACGTTACGGAAAATAGAAACCGGAAACGGGTCTGTTAATGTTGAAACCCTCAACAAAATAGGCGATATTTTTGGCCTCGAGGTTGGCTTTGTAAAGAAAGTCAAAAAGAAAACCTAAATTTTGCAAGTAACGTATGGGTTCGTCACTGCGGTGAAGAACGGGTGGTAAACTTTGAGCGATTATGGTGAGTGTTATGCTGCGAGTAAGTATGGACGTTATAAAACACGTCGCCCTTGTATGCGTGACAGCGCAGCACTTATCTTGTCCATGAGTTATGGATTTTTTTAAGCGTAGCATCGACTTCTTCAACACTGCTACCCCAAAGCCCTTTGCCTGTGCCTGCAAATGACATAATGTCACGCTTAGCAACATGTCTTTTTTTGGGGATAAGCATCAAAACACCGTTTGCCAATGTTGCTTCTATTGTGTCATTAGTTGAAACATGGTTTTTTCTGCTCCATTCTTGCAGCAATTCTGCTGGAATGGTCACCTGACCTTTTTCTCGCAATTTCACTTGTGACATATCAACCCCTCAATAAGCAGGAAATAAGAATTAAATTCCTACTTTGTATTTTGAGCATATTTTTCATTAATGCAAATATGCTTGCAATCGTTAGGTACACTAATTGGAGCAATCAACACCAGACAATTAGCTCAAATCAATAACGATATATTTTTCTTCCCATCTCGTAAGACAAAAAGCAATATGTTTAGTATTATTGCAACATTAGTATTTTATAATAAACGCAAGAACAAACTTGTCCATTTGGCATGCAGATTGCTTATATTGTAGCAACACCCTGTTCATCTTAAAGAGAGCTCACTTATGATCTTAGTCACAGGCGGCGCAGGCTTTATCGGCGCGAATTTTGTTTTAGATTGGTTGGCACAGTCGGATGAGACTGTTATCAATCTGGATAAATTGACTTATGCGGGCAATATGGAGAACCTGGCGTCTATAGCTGATGATCCCCGCCATATTTTTGTGCAGGGTGATATCGGTGACAGCGCATTGATGACACAGTTATTGCAAACACATCAGCCTCGTGCTGTGATTAACTTTGCGGCTGAGAGCCATGTAGACCGCTCTATTCTGGGACCTGAAGATTTTATTCAGACCAACGTGGTCGGCACTTTCCACCTGCTGGAGTCAGTGCGCGCTTACTGGACGGCAATGGACGAATCGGCTAAATCCGCATTTCGTTTTTTACATGTTTCAACTGACGAAGTTTACGGTTCGCTCGGCCCTGATGATGCACCATTTACTGAAACTACGCCTTATGCGCCGAACAGCCCGTACTCTGCTTCCAAAGCCGCTTCTGACCATCTGGTACGCGCTTATCATCACACTTACGGCTTGCCTGTACTGACCACCAATTGCTCTAACAATTACGGCCCGCTGCAGTTCCCAGAAAAACTCATCCCGCTGGTGATGATGAATGCGGTTGCTGGCAAGGCGCTGCCTATTTATGGCGATGGCTTGAACGTGCGCGACTGGCTGTATGTAGGCGACCATTGCAGCGCAATCCGCACCGTGCTGGCGCATGGCAAGCTAGGAGAAGTCTATAACGTCGGTGGCTGGAACGAGAAAGCCAATATCGATGTTGTAAAAACCATCTGCACCATGTTGGATGACCTGCACGCAGGCTCTCCAGTTACACCGCATGCTGATTTGATCACCTATGTGAAAGACCGCGCCGGCCACGACCGCCGCTACGCCATCGACGCCACCAAGTTACAGCGCGAACTGGGCTGGATGCCGAGCGAGACATTTGAGACTGGCATACGCAAAACTGTCGCCTGGTATTTGGCGAATCAGACATGGGTAGCCAATATCGCCAGCGGTGAATATCGCCACTGGGTAGAAAAACAATATGGGAGCAAAGCATGAGCGCACGTAAAGGCATAATTCTGGCAGGCGGCTCGGGAACGCGCTTATATCCAGTGACGCAAGCGGTATCCAAACAGCTACTACCAGTTTACGACAAGCCGATGATTTACTATCCGCTGTCTACACTGATGCTGGCCGGGATACGCGACATCCTGATTATTTCCACCCCACAAGACACACCGCGCTTTGAACAGCTGCTGGGCGATGGCTCACAATGGGGTTTGAACATTTGCTATAAGGTGCAACCGTCACCCGATGGCCTGGCGCAAGCATTTATCATCGGTGCGGATTTCATCGGCAAAGATAATAGCGCGCTGGTGCTGGGCGACAACATCTTTTACGGTCATGAATTCGCCCACGATTTACGCACTGCAGCGGCCAAGCCAGACGGCGCATCGGTATTCGCCTACCCTGTGCATGATCCTGAACGCTACGGCGTGGTCGAGTTCGACGAAGCAGGTCACGCTATCAGTCTGGAAGAAAAACCACTCAAGCCTAAATCGCGCTATGCGGTGACAGGTCTGTATTTCTACGACAATCAGGTGATCGACATCGCCCGCAATCTCAAGCCTTCACCACGCGGCGAGCTGGAGATTACCGACGTCAACCGGCATTATCTGGAAATGGGCCAGCTGCAAGTTGAGGTGATGGGACGAGGTCATGCCTGGCTGGATACGGGTACGCATGAATCCTTGCTGGAAGCTTCTACATTTATTCAGACCATAGAAAAACGTCAGGGCTTGAAAGTTTCGTGTCTGGAAGAGATTGCTTATCGCCAGGGCTATATTGATGCAGCTCAAGTTGAGAAGCTGGCGCAGCCATTGAAGAAAAATGCATATGGGCAGTATTTGTTATCCATGTTAAATGAGCGTTTATTTTAATCATGAATATTATCCCGACTGAGATCCCTGACGTGCTCATCATCGAGCCCAAAGTTTTTGGTGACGAGCGTGGTTTTTTCTATGAAAGCTATAACCGCAAGGTCATGACTGCAGCGGGTATCCCTGATGACTTTGTACAGGACAACCATTCGCGTTCGGCACGTGGCGTGTTGCGCGGCTTGCATTATCAGACCCAGCATACGCAAGGCAAACTGGTGCGGGTGATTAGCGGCAGCGTGTATGACGTCGCTGTCGATTTGCGCAAATCGTCGCCTACGTTTGGCAAGTGGGTCGGGGTAGAGCTTTCCGCCGAGAACAAACGTATGGCGTGGATACCGCCCGGCTTTGCCCATGGCTTTGTGGTCACGTCAGATAATGCAGAATTCCTCTACAAAACCACCGATTACTGGGCACCTGAATTTGAACGCAGCCTGCTGTGGAATGACCCTGCACTGGGCATTACCTGGCCGCTGACAGGCGAGCCTACGATTGCTGCGAAAGATGCCGCTGGTTTGCCATTTTCTCAGTGTGAGGTTTTCCCATGAAAATCTTGCTCACGGGAGTGAACGGTCAAGTCGGCTGGGAACTGCGCCGCACGCTGGCAACATTGGGCGAGGTGATCGCCCCTACCCGTGCGCAACTGGATTTAACCGACGTTGCCGCGCTGCGTGAATTTATCCACACCACACGCCCTGATGTGATCGTCAACCCGGCTGCCCATACGGCGGTGGACAAAGCTGAATCTGAGCCTGAACTCGCCCATGCGATCAACACCGTTGCCCCTGCGGTAATGGCAGAAGCCGCCGCCAAGCTGGGTGCGGCGATGATGCATTACTCGACTGATTATGTGTTTGATGGCAGCAAGACTGGCGCTTATGTGGAAGCAGATATCACCAACCCGCTAGGCGTGTATGGCAAAACCAAGCTGGCTGGCGAGCAGGCGATTATCGCCTCAGGTATTCCGCATGTGATTTTGCGTACCAGCTGGGTGTACAGCCTGCGTGGTGGCAATTTCCTGCTGACCATGCAACGCTTGTTCCGCGAACGCGACACGTTGAATGTAGTAAACGACCAATACGGCGCACCAACCTGGTCACGCATGATCTCCGAAGCCAGCGCCCAAATCCTCGCGCAACGTCCATTCCTGGATCACAACGGCATTTACCATCTGACCAGTGCAGGCAACATCAGCTGGTATGATTTTGCCCAGGCGATATTAGCCCGTACCGAACTCGCCGATGGCAAACAAGTCAGCATCAACCCCATCCCCGCCAGCCAGTACCCCACCCCGGCGACCCGTCCGGTAAATTCAGTGCTGTCAGGTGAAAAGGTACAACAGGCTTTTGGCATTGTGATGCCAGATTGGGAAGTGGCGCTGGAGAGTTGCTTGGGTCGTTAAAGTCACATCAAGCGCATGGGCATCAATGTGCCTGCCACGTCCAAGGGTTGATGACAGTCAAGCCGGCAGCTTCAAAAGGCGACGTGTCGCGCGTAGCTACCGCTAAACCATGCGTCGCCGCGATGGCCGCAATATAGCCATCTGCGGGCGCAATGGCCAACCCAGCTGCACGCGCGCTTGAGCGTAGCGTTGCATAGGATTGCGATGCAGGATCATCAAACGATAGGATGCGCCCCACAAACAACGGTAAAACACGCTGCTCAAGACTGAAATGTAGCGTATCGCGGCGTTTTCCCTCTGGTAACGCCGCGATCCCAAAGCGAAGTTCCGCAAGACTGATAGTCGAGAGGTACAACGTTTCGATGATCTGTGCGTCTATCCAGGCAAGTACGTTCGCGTTGCCTGCCGCTTTCAATGGTTCAGAAATGATGTTGGTATCGAGCAGGATCATTCAAAGCTCATTGGTTCGGACGGAGTTTTATCGCGTTCAATCTCAAGATCGATGCCGCCCACTTCACGGCCAATCTCGGCTAGCAGGGTGCCGAGCTTAATCCGACTCTCAGGTCGAACAGCACATTCGAGGATCGCCCGAATTTCAGCTTCAGTGCTGCGGCCATGCGTAGCAGCACGCACACGCAGCGCACGGTGCGTTTCATCAGGTAAGTTGCGGACGGTGACAGATGCCATTGCTTTCACTCCTTCAATTTAACATCAATGATTGCATTATAGCTCAATTGATATCATTTGTGCCTTATCCCAAAACAAGCAGTTTCGACAGATATAGGCAAACCTAAAATAGGTGAGTATCCAGTAATACTCTCGTTATCACTCTTCAAAATCAGCTCTAATTTTTTCTGACAATGGTGCATCGAAATCATCAGCAATGATAATTGCCCCCTTCATAGAACCTGGGCGACTAACAAAACTACCTTTTGTAGGTAACGAAACGAGTAATGCGGAAGGCTTTCCTGCTTTTACGATGACAATTTCTTCGCCCTGCAACACAGCTTCAACCAGTTTAGAAAGTTGCGATTTGGCATCGTGAATATTGATTGTTTGCATAATCACCCAGACAGAGAACTTGGTCTGACTTAGACTAGTCCCCCATCATGCAAAATTCAATTAACTGTCATTCCCATTTATCGATTATCCTCAAACAGAATGCAACTCCTCCTTAATCACTCGACGTATGGTTTCTTCGATAGTCTTGCGCTGCATAGCCTCACGTAGGGCAGCATTGATAAGCGACTGATATCCACGACCACCTGCACTAGATTTAAACCAAGCCACCACATCAGGATCAATTGCGATACTTATTTTCTGCTTTTTCATACTTGCCGAAAACGCGTTGATTCCCTCATTTTTACTTACAGCTTTCCCGTCCACATGCCATACGAGATCTGGACGAGCAAAGTCCTCTGCCGTCAATTCTGGTATTTCATCAAATTCGTCTGGCTCAATATTATGAGCATCCAATTTACCCAAGCTGCTCTTGATATCGTGTGATTTCGCGTTCATTCGCTTTCCTCATCGAAAAAATGTGGCGCTTCTCACCACGTTGCACATAACCGATTGCCACCATTCGGCCTGCCAGCAAACCAAAACAAATTAACCGACACTCACCGTAATGTTGCCGAACATCCTCAAACTCAAACGTGGGACCAGCAAATACAATCGCCGCATCAGAAAAATCGATACCACGATCATTAATCGTCTTCTGACGTTTTGCTTCATCCCAAGTCAAGGTAAAAGTCGATCTCATAGAATGATTATATAGATAATTATCCATATATCAAGAAGCGTATTAAACAAATCACACAGAAAGTCATGGCCTTCAGCATAAGCATTCGTCTGCTACGATTGCCATTTTTTTGACATACCTCTGCTAAACTAGCACCATGAACCCACCATTCCCATCCTCCACCCCGGTAGCACTAGCGCAAGCGTTACAACAGGCTATCGCCCAGCATCAGGCTGGACTGCTGGACGAGGCTGAATTACTTTACCGCGACATCCTGCAACAACAGCCACAGCACCCTGTGGCCAATCATCACCTGGGCATATTATGTGTGCAGAAGAACCAGCCCATAGTCGGCCTGCCTTATTTCATGGCTGCATTGGAGGCCGATCCCACACAAAACACTTACTGGCTGGGCTATATTGAAGCGTTGATGCTGGCGAATCAGCTTGATGCCGCACGCGAAGTGCTCACCATCGCCCGCCAGCAGGGTTTGCAGGGTGCTGAGTTTGATAATCTGGCAGCGCGATTGACACCCAAGACGGTATCGCCCACCCCAGCACAGCCACAGAACAAACCAACAGCCAAGACTAGTCGCGAAGGGCTAACCAATGCCATCATCGACCTGTTTTCGCAGGGGCAATACGACGAAGTCGTCAAACAGGGATTAGCCATGACCACGCGTTACCCACGCGAGGGGTTTGGCTGGAAAGCACTGGGCTCGGCACTACAGGCGCTAGGACGAAATACCGAAGCACTTGCCGCCTTACAAAAAGCAGCCAAACTTGCGCCTCAAGATGCTTATGCCCATAGCAATCTGGCCAATGTTCTCAACGACCTGGGGCGCTATGCGGATGCTGAACGCAGTCTGCGCCGTGCGCTCGCTATCGACCCGAATTTTGCGGAGGCTTACAGCAATCTGGGCAGTACGTTACAGGACATGGGGCGTTTGAATGAAGCAGTAGCCAGCTATCAGCGCGCGATTGCCATCAAACCTGATCTGGCTGAGGCGCATTACAATCTGGGTAATCTGTTCCGCACGTTAGGACAACATCAGGATGCCATAGCCGCGTATCGACTAGCCCTCGCCATTCAACCTGAGTATGCGCAAGCGCATAGTAATTTGGGCATTACCTTACATGAGTCAGGACTATCAGCTGTGGCCGAAACCGAAGTCAGGCGCGCACTACAAATACAGCCCAATCTGGTACAGGCGCACAGTAATCTGGGTAATATCCTGCAAGACTCAGGCCGCTTAATTGAAGCCGAAAACTGTTATCAACATGCTCTGCAACTCAATCCCAACATTGCAGAAATTCACAACAATCTGGGCAATACGTTACAGGCTATGGGCAGGCTGGCTGAGGCCGCAACAAGTTATCGCAACGCGTTAGCGCTCAACCCGGATTACACCGTCGCCCACAGCAATCTGTTGTTCATGCTCAATTACGACCCGCTGAGCACGCCCGCGCAAAATTTCGAGGAAGCACTGCGATATGGTCAAAATGTTACACGACTGCCAAAGCACACTTACGCCACTTGGCAATGTGACCCACTGGCTGTCAGATTGCGCATCGGTTTCGTCTCTGGTGACTTTAACAACCACCCTGTCGGCTATTTTCTGGAAAGCCTGATTACGCAACTCGACCCCGCTGCCTTTGAATTAATCGCCTACCCAACCAACCATCGCGCAGATGAACTCACCAACCGCATTCAGCCTTACTTCCACGCATGGCGGCCATTATCCGGTCTGAATGATGAAGCAGCGGCCAAACTGATACACGATGACGGCATCCATATCCTTATCGATCTGGCTGGTCACACCCGCTATAACAGACTGCCCATATTCGCGTGGAAACCGGCACCGGTGCAAGTCAGCTGGCTAGGTTATTTTGCGACCACGGGTATGAATGAGATGGACTATCTGGTTGCCGATGCATGGACACTGCCGGAGAGCGAAACCAGCTATTTCACCGAAAGCATCTGGCGATTACCGGAAACGCGGCTGTGCTTTGCTCCGCCGAACATCGACCTGACCGTCGCACCTTTGCCTGCACTCAGCAATGCCCATATCACCTTCGGTTGCTTTAACAATCTGACCAAAATGAACGACGATGTCGTGGCACTCTGGGCGCAGATACTGACCGCCCTGCCCGACAGCAAACTATTCCTCAAAACCAAGCAATTCAACGACCCCAGCCAGCGCCAGTTAACGCTGGATCGCTATGCACAACACGGCATAGCCGAGCAACGCCTTATACTAGAAGGCCATGACGACAGAGCCACCTACTTGCGCGCTTACGAACGCGTAGACATTGCACTAGACCCGTTCCCTTACCCTGGCGGCACCACGACTGTGGAAGGATTATGGATGGGAGTGCCAGTGCTCACTCTGGCTGCAAGCAGCTTTTTATCGAGGCAAGGTGCCGGTATTTTGATGAATGCGGGACTAACGGAATGGGTAGCTGAAAGTGCGGAAGACTACGTGAAGCGAGCGATAGCGCATACCAGCGACTTGCCGGCACTCAGCCTGCTCCGCCTGAATCTACGGCAAAAACTATCAACGTCACCTATGATGGACGGTCAAAAATTCGCAGTTAATTTTGGTAGCTGCCTAATTGAAATATGGCAAACGACTCAGAACAGCAACGATGCATCAAACGACTAATTACATTTAGCCTTTAATTTTGCGGCACGTTGAGTGATTTCAACGAAACGATCTATCTGCCACCAGGCATCTTTGACCACAACATCTTCATGCACTTCACGATACTTATGTACGTTCGCAGTCGCCAGCGCAATTGATTCAGGACTGTCATCCATCACCACACCAATGTCGCCTGTATAAACATAATTTGCCATATTGTTACGCCAGTAATCCGTCTCAATAACCGACACCGGGCAGCCGCAAAGCAAGGCTTCTTCTATCAGTGAAGTCGATTCATAAACATAAAGCAACTTCGAACGCCGTAATATCGCGGCAATTTCAGCATGAGTTAACACCTGATCCTTGCACAGGCTAATCGCGCCCTGTACTTGTTCGGTTAGCTGACCGCCGTTATACAAATACTTATGCGCGTAATAGCACACCAAATCACGCGCATCATCATAAGGATTATCGTCGTTATTGAATATGGCAGTATTGCCAGTGGGGATATGCAATATTTCGCCACGAACATCCTGTGTCAAATGCTGATCATCATAAGCAAAGATAATATCTTCCGCTGCAAACGTAGTATCCCCACCAATGTGCCCAGCCTGATTCAACAACCAGCGCACCACCACGCCGCCCACCGCCATCGGATCGCCCGACACGATCTCCGGGTAAACCATAATCGGCTTTCTGCCAGCCACGTAATGCTGCATTAGCACTGCCTCGGTAAGCACAGGGGTGCGTAATTGCGGTGACACATTCTCACAGGTGATATAGGCTTCCTGCCCACTTTCATTGAGCGCATGACAAAGATAATGCAGGGCACGGATACCCGCAGACTGCTGCATGAAATCCAGTCCATAGATGTAATAAGGACTATTGGTCGTCTGAAATAAATTACGTCGAGCTAACTCAATACCAAACGACGTATAAATATGCCGCAAATCACGTTGAAAGTATAACCAGGCACCGCACAGCCGATCATGCTCCAAGAATTTTTGCAAAGCACGCGAGTCATAAAATATCCGGCTCCATGAAATATCATTCTCTGGCGCATCGGCAACCGAAAAAATCACCAGCTTGTCATAATCCACACAGGCATGCTCATGATTAACTGCTATCTGCTGACCGCCCAATTCATGAAAATCATGTTCATCAATTAACCTATAGTCTATCTTTTTTACTTTCAACCATGCGGTAAACGCCCTGGCCAGAATCGACATGGCTAAATGATAATTTGGCATCACTTCACCAGGAAACCCGCTTTGCATAAGCATGGATAAGAACTTGCCACTTACATTTGCGAATGCATTTTTTGGCAACACCATAAAGTTCGTCGATAACAACGTATCAGCCGATTCTGGTGCAGCGCCAAAATATGACGGCACAATGGCGACGTTATCCTTGTATGCAGTTTCAACCAGCCGAGCAATATCATTTACCACCAGAATATTTGGAGGCGCGAAAATTATCACATCCTCGGTATAACTTCCATCAAGCAGGCTCATAGGCCAGAAATACTGATATGTCTCAGCCGTCTCCTGCGTTACCTGCATGATATCTATTGGATATTCCGACACCAGCTCATTAAGAAAATTGCTATAACCCAAGTCTCGCGGAACAACGATACCAAACCGCATATTCTTATAATACTCACCCGCATTAATTCGCCACGCCGCCATAAAATACCTGAGCGCCATATAGTACGAAGGATGATGCACAAAAAATGTAATAACGCGGATATTGATATTCAAGATATTAGCCTTAACAAAACAAGTGTTCGTTCAACAATATAACGACATTCATCACAAATTTTACATATGACCATGAAAATGCATGGCTTGGCGTATGCCATCCTCGATGTCACTTACCATGTAAGTTGGCTTGTTTTGCCGTGATGCCAGGCGTATCGACGTTATGCTGGCAATTTGATAGAACTCGACATCCATTGCCAGACGCAGTGCATATGCAACAAATTCATCCGGCGATTGTGCAAGCAATTCGGGATCGCGCTGATCTCGCAGCAACTCATCCCACTCCCCTGCCAGTAACGACACGACAGGGACACCATATGCCATGAATTCGCGACACACCAGACCTCCAATAAACGGAAACGTATCCAGGAAAATATCAATCAAATGTTGATGCGCTTTTAGATCAACCATTTCGTTAATTAAACTGACTCTGTCGGCATAATCTGGATTTTTGAGTAAACGCTGTACCAGCACCGGATTACCTGCACCGACTATAAGCAAAGTGGCATCAGGCAACTGTGTCAGAAGTGATTCGGCAGCCGATAGCCAAGCGTTGGTGATTTTAGTAAGCCGTGCAAACACGCCGAAACGTATGCAGTCTCCAGATTGCGTGCGGACTTGCGCTGGCGACATACCGGCATCTATGTCCAATGCTGTATCGCATAATGCGACGCGCATGGTACTCCAGCGATTGCTCGGCAGTTCAAATCCATGCTGATACACTTTGCCAGGTAACAACACCCAGTCGATTTCCGGCAGATTCCAGTGCGGATAACCTGGATCGAGATAGATCTGTAATGGCGCGACCCGGTGGATAAATAACCAGCTGGCGATAGGTGAAGGGACATCGGAAATGAGCACATCCGGGGCATCTGCCAGTATCGTCAGCCGTAATTCGTCCAGTCTGGCAAACGCCAGTTCCTGAGGTATGACGCGAACAGTAATACCACGCTGTGTCAGTACGTCTATGTAGGTTTGATCTTGCCACTGCACACAGTAGCAAATGATTTCCGCCTCTCCATAGGCCGCATGACTAAGGAGTATATCTCGTATGAATGGGCCCAACGGATTGGCTAGCGATTTGTCCGAGTTCGTATAGGCATAATGACTGAAATAAATAATTTTCAGTGTTTTTCCAGCCTGAATAGGCTTTTTCTCACCTATTGGCGTAGTTGTACGTGCACGTACATAATTTCTAAATGGCTGTATGGCGTATCTGTCATAACCGCGCATATCAAACAGACTGGCAGCATCACCCCAATTCAATCCCATTATCGATTCGGTCATGACGCAGGCATCAGCCAATGTCAGTTCAGCATCTTCATACAAACGCACGGAATGAAACTGCACCAAGCTGCGTACCACTCCCAATTCAGGTAAATAGCGTGTAACTACTGTCTGGAAACAATGGAGTATCCAAGCAATCTGTTGTGAGGGCGATAACTCGGGGAAAAAACGAGAGGACAGCACATGCACCATGGCATCACCCAGTTCATCTGGGTCTGGATGTGTAGCCGATAATACACTACTCGGTATAGCATTGAGTTCAATGGAGCCTATTTCCCCCAGGTTGATCATTCTTTCACTCCATCCACCCATTGATGCTGTCTCGCATACATTCCTTGCTGTGGGCATAAATCACCTGTGGTACCCGCCACTTTAGTCGCCACGCTCACAGTGCCATAGAGCTTATTATCCATCTTGCCATAACTGACACTATCAAACATACCCGGCTCATAATCAGCATAAAAACAAGGCTCATCATTCTGATTGGAAGTAAACTGCATTATCTGGATAGACTCAACCTGCCATTTATTAACGGCAAACCAATCTGCAAACAAGGTGGGTTGCAACATGTAAAACCCGTGATCAAAAAAATTACCCGAAGGGGCACTCGACACAAAGCGACCACCTGTTTTCAGCATTCTGAACACGCTATTAAGCGCATTCGGATAATGAAACACATGCTCCAATGTGCCATGATCAATAATCACATCATATTGTTCCATCAGCGCTTCGGGTAGGTCTGCCAGGTTCAAGTCAAAGAGTATATCTGCCCCGTCAAAACCGCTGTAATCCAGTACGGATATTTTGGAGAACCCTAGCATTCCAAATAAGGTATGCCCATGCGGGCATCCCTGTTGAGCAAATGTTGGTATATGAGACGGTCTGTATGGAATAGCCTCATCCAATGGCACGCCCGCGTGCACCGCCATACTTTTCAGCTGTGCCATATTAAAATAAACATCGCCCTGCCCTAACAATAACAAGCTACCGCCAAATGGACGACGCTTACATTCCTTTAACAAAGGAATCATGTTTCCTCGTATAAAGCCCATGTTCAACCTTTTCAGTATAGTTTTTGGATCAACTTCTATGCTAATGGCACTATCTCAAAGTTCAGCCCATTTTGCGCATACACTACTTGCACATGACGCTTCCCGCCAATGCGTGCAGCTACCCTCTCAAGCAACCACGATGCTATTCGCAGACCGACTCGCTATCCGGTTTTTTGCATCTGCCCCGCAATTAGCAATCAAATCTAATATCGTCAATGCGTTATCAAACGCACCCCATAGCTGCGGATAAGGCTCATAATCATAAGATTTGTATTCTAAGCGTATACCTGCCTGATAAAACAACTGTTTCTCCAGGTAATTATCCGCACTGGGGCCAGAAAGATAAGTTGTTGCACCCAATGCCTGCAACAAATTAATTAAACGTGGCGTCTTTACACCCTGCACGTTTAATTCACTGGATAATAGCAAAGGGGTATCAATGTCGAGATAGTCGCAAATCACCTTAATCAATCGAATATTCAACTGACTAATAGTCAGATCCTCGTGCCTACCCATCGCCCCCAACAGGTTGATCACATCGTCAAAGTAGGGCGCGTTAGCATAACTTGCTAGCCATTGTTGCATGTGAATTTTGCGCCAGTCTTGCGTGTCATCAATCACCGTATCGCATATCAATTTCGAGAGTCTCTCATAACAAACTGGCACGGTTAACCATTTTGAACCCTGTTCAGTCTTAATCCGATTACGATTACGCCAATCACCCTTGGTGTATTGAATATCATCATAAAACACGAATATATCTACACTGTTGATAAAGTCGAAATATCCCCGCCATGGGATAAAGCTGGACTGAATTATGCCAACCCTCACCAATCAACCTCAATGCTATCTACAGGATGACTATGCCATGGAAACTGGACGATTCGCGAACGTTTGCCAGAATGCTGCCGGAAGTATTCGTCCACGACCTTGGTCTCGCCGCCGAACGTATCAACCGCACATTCATCACTCTGAAAAATATTCGTGGACTTAGTTCGTGGCATTCTCTTATCTTCGGTCATATGATGTACTTATCAACCTGTATAACGGGCCACAAAAAACTTACGCGTTAATTGCTGACACTGCTGGTAATGGCCGCTCTTTATCACCCACTCCGTAATCGCCTGATCAACGCCCGCATAACTGGAGAATGCATCATCAAAGCAAATCCAGCCACCTGGCACTAAAAACCGTTCAACAATTGCTATGTCCTTGGACACAGCTTCATAACTATGATCGCCATCGATAAAAGCCATACGCAGCTTAAATTCAGGCGGTACGCTAGCCGCGAAGCTGGTCAAATCTCCTTTAACAGGAATGATATGGTCTGAAAGTCCACATGCTGCAATGGATGCATTAAAAGCATCCAATATGCCAGAATAGCGCTCATACACAGGCTCAATATCACGCTCATAGGGTTCCGCCCACACGGTCTGCTCTCCATAAGCACCCACCATACGACCATTGATATTGACGACACATGAGTGCGTGCCATCAGTATTCACATACCAATCCTGCTTTTCAGGAAACAGATCCACGCAATGGACTTTAGTGTGCCCCGTCACTTGTGCGGCCATCCCCAGCGCAATAGCCGAACGCCCGCACCAGGAACCCAATTCCAATACATCACCTTGCATATCAGCGCTGCTGTACGCCAAAGTAAACAAGCTCAACAACTGATCAAGTGGTGACCAGCCAGGAACATGCTCGACAGCATCCGCAATACGGGTTGCAATAGCTTGTGTAATCATAGCGGTGGCGGCTCTTGAGTAATGAATTCTTCAACCATGTCTGCATAACTGCGGCCTTCATGCGGCCAGCGCGTAGCTGCCCAGTCTGGACAATTGCCACAGAAGGTATGCTGGCTGTAATCGTTGTTCAAATGCGCCTGGCGTAATGCCTGATAAAACTCGCCCTGCCATTCGGCATATATGCTCGTATTACGATAATCCGCAATATAAGAACCATGTACCCAGTCTGACGGGCAGAAGGCCAAATCCCCGCGGGCATTGATGGCTATTCGCTCCCAGGGATACAGACAGGGACGGCGCGCGGCTGTCCGCAAGTCCTTACGTCGCATATCCGCTAGATCCTGAATCGCCCCTGAACAAGAATGTAAACGACGGATAACGACATTATCGGCACCATTATCTTTCCAGTAATGCTCGAAATCAGCCGCCTCTGCTGTATTCTGTGGCTGCTCCACAAAACTGACCACAATTTTCGTATTGGCTTTCGATTCACGCACCCAACGGATCAGTCTCAATACATTTTCGCGCGTCACGTCCAGATTGCCTTTGACGCGGATTTTAGCGTAGGTTTCCGGCTTGAATGCGTCTATGCTGATGTCTATCATGTGCACACCCGCTTCCAGTAAACGCTGCGTGCGCTTCTCATTCATGATCTTGCCGTTGGTCGTCAACGTCACATAAACACCTGAATATTTGACGGCAGCTTCTATCATGCTGTAGCCCTCAGGATGAACCAGCGGCTCGCCATTGCTGGAGTACCGTATATACTGAGTTTTACCCTGACCGTGCAACCTGACTTCTTCTATCATCTTTTCATTTAAAGCAGGATCCATATGGCGACCACCATAGTGTTCTGATTTAACAAAAGTCGGATGCGGACAATGGGTACAGGCCAGATTGCACACTTCCGTGATATCCATCAATATCTGGGAAGGAAAATCAGCCTGCAAACGGCCATTAAATCCATATTCAGAAGAGGCTACACCTACCGATTCAGCTTCGCTCATATCGCCTCCCTACACTTCATAATTAAATCTGCCAAATTGTCGACCACATAGTCGACATCATCCAGCGTCATTTGTGCACTGATAGGCAACGTCATGATGCAATCAGCCAGATAGTCTGTATTTGGCAGGGTAATCACCACATCTTTGCAATAGAGTGGCTGTATATGTAATGGCCGATAATGGATACTCACGCCTATATTCTGTGCTCTTAATTTCAGGAACAATGCATCGCGATGCTCACCAGTGTATTCCTGATCAATCCGACAAACTAATAAGTGTCGGGCGTGACCAGCGTTAAAAACCTTACTTTGAAATTCAATCGCCAAGCCCTTTTCCGCCAAACGGTATTGATAATGCTCAGCAACTTGTTGCCGAGCTGCAGCCATTTCATCCATGCGCTTTAACTGCACTCTGCCTATTGCTGCTTGCAGATCAGTGTAATTCATCTTATAGCCTAATTCTGTCAACCCTTGCATAACAGAAGATGATGGATTGGTATAACGAGACCATGCATTGGAACTCATACCACTCATACGTAATGAACGTAATCGTTCGGCTTTATCTTTATCAAACAGCGCAATCGCCCCACCATCAGCGGTAGACAGATTTTTATTCGCATAAAAACTAAAACAAACTGAATTCCCCGATGCACCAACGTGCCGGCCATCAGGGTATGTTGCCCCTAATGCATGAGCCGCATCTTCAATGATAGCGACATAAGCTGGCAACGCTTGACGCAAAGCCTCTACATCAACCGCATAGCCACCATAATGAACCGCAATCACGGCTTTGGTACGAGGTGTCAATTTTGCGACAACAGATGCTTCCGTCACACACATGGTTAGGCTATCGACGTCGCAGAATACCGGCGTAGCACCCAGATAAAGCACAGCATTTGCCGTCGCACACCAGGTTAAACTGGGCACGATCACTTCATCCCCTGGTCCTATATCTTCAGCCAGCAGCGCCAGAAAAAGCGCCGACGTGCACGAATTAACAGTCACCACCTCGGGAGCGCCCAGATAGTCTGCCAGCTCCGTTTCAAAAGCCAGGGTTTCCGGCCCCATACCCACCCAGCCAGAGCGCATGACACGTGTTACGGCATCGATCTCAGCATCGGTAAAATTCGGCGTACCAAAAGCCAGATAGTTATCACGTTTCTTCACTTTTTCCCTCGTAGCAGGCACTAAGTTCGATTCACACCTACCTGTAATCGGTCAGAACGAACAAACAACTGCTCCATGTGACAGTGCTGCAGCGAGGATGCCGAGAAATAGGGCCAACGCGATGGCTGACGGGTTAATTCATGAAACTCGGTGAGTTTAGGGAATGTATCGATAGGGTAATAAAGATAACCCGTACCATTGGAGATAAGATTCTCATGATAAAAATAACCATCTGTCGTACGCTCTACTTGGCGCAAATATTCACAAATAGTCGAATAAGCCATTTCTGACAAACTAATGGTATTAATGAAGAAATCTACCGATCGATCTGGTAACCACGGGAGTGCATATTGCGGCATCAGGATAATGTCGTAATTATCAATCAAAGCCTGCATATCCTCTTTGCCAGAATATAGATGAATACGTAAATCCGGGTAAGCCAGCGAGAGATAATATGAAGATATCAGCAGATTCTCTGGCAGGTCGAAGTTGATATAACAGCAACCAGGCACAAATTTGAGCGCATAGTAGGCGAAACCACCAAAGCCCCCGCCGATTTCTGCTATCACTGGCCGTTTGATATTTGAGAGCAACTTCTGGACAAACCGTCCCCGGTAATGATTAAGGAAGGTATTTGGATGAACAATAACGCCATCGATCCAATGCCCAAAAGGATTGCCTATGGGCGGCGAGGCGAGCTCATGTACGGGCGCCCCTCCTATGCTGTATGACCAGACGTTGAAATTCTGGCGGATGCCACTCACCATATCGGGATGCGCGGCATAGTCGTCAAAAGCTGCACGACCACCCAATATGCCGGTGCTCATGTTATTCCGGCAAAAATTCGCCAACAGGTCTCCCAATTTTTCGACATCATTTGCTTGCCGAGCCTCAAAATATTCAGGCCGTGTATCACGCAGGAAACTCTGCCAATTAGCGCCTACCTGATAGGGCGTCGACGCCCCTTCAAGATCACGTTCAGCAATCAACAATGCATCCCACAGGCGTTGGGTTAATGCAGTATGGGCAGATTTCTCAACTGGTGGCGGGATGTCATCCAGCGCCTTTGCCCCAACCTCAAAACTCACTCTTTCTGTCATCAGCTTTTCGGAAACCGGATCTACCGCATGCTGACGGAAAATCAGGTATCGGCAGCCTTCTGCCCAGTGTCTGGAATCAACACGGGTAGCAAAAATTTGTTCATCAGGTATGCCCAGCGCTATGAGCTGCTGTCGCATTTCTTCATGGAACAAGGCCGTTGCAGTAATAATCCGGTCGAATTTCAATGTGGCAACTGCCTCAGGTGGCAAAATCAGTTTCCCGTCACGCACGGTATTCCATTTTGCCGGATTATTATCGAGAAATGCGACGATATTGAAACCGTATAGTACACATTCGTGCTCGATACCTACCGAAGAGCCGCCAGTTCCAAATACAAGAATATCCATTTCTTATCTTTCTGTTATGAATCTGTTAATTGTTGAAATGCAGATCAGGGTTATCCTGATCAAAGCGGTTGGTAAGAAAATTGATCCAGCGCGTATTCGTTAAGCAGTAAAAAGTGTGTGTTTCGCCTGGTTCAATTAACACCATATCGCCCGCCACAAGATGATCGTTGATTACCTCTCCATCAGGTCGAACAATCACAATATCAACTTCACCATCAATAATAAAAAATAGCTCCAGGGTTTTCTCATGGTAGTGATTACCACGAACCTGCCCAGCACCAGTTTCCAAATAATTAAATTCTTCCCAAAGACCTTCGTTCATTAAACCGATCAACTTGCCTCTGGCATCCTCTCGACGCATGTAGGGTTCAATTCTTTTCATGAATTCATCTCCAGAAAACTCAGATACTCCTGATGCCTGCCCACTGAAACATCGAGCGATTCACAGGTCAGGGTATTTTCCAGCGAAATGTCTGCAAAGAGAAAAGAGGCTTGTTCAGTCACCCGGCTAGCCTGGTGCACCAGAGACTGTTCAAGATTCGCTGCGCGTGCAAATGTTTTGGCAAAAAAGTACCGCGAAATGCGTTGTCCACAGGCATGATATATACGCCTTGATAATGCCTGCGATTCGACTAAACGCTCTAACACAATTAGAAAATCACCATAATAAGTCGGTGAATAATATGCATCTTCGAAGCAGTTAACCGCTTCACCTCGGGTCAGTGAATCACGCACAAAACGCAAAAATGTCGCATTTGCGTCGTATAAAGCACTGAGACGCAATACATAAAAATTCGGGCTGAGGGTTAAGCCCGCCAGCTCCGCGCAAGCTTTGGTACGTCCATATACGGTCACGGGTCCCAAGGGGTCATCTTCCCGATAGCCGCCTCTATCCCCAGGGAACACATAATCACTGGAGATATAAATAATACGTGCCTCTGGAAAATGCTGAGCCAGATTAATCGTGGTTTGCACGTTGGCCATATAAGCATCCACAGGTGATGCCTCGCAGCGTGCCAGATTTTTATCTCCCGCCGCATGAATGATCACATCTGGCGTGACTCGCTGACTTAACAACTTCACCTGCTCGGCATCAGCCAGATCACATCGGAACAGTCCTTGCGCTTCGTCGGCATGTGCACTCACGCCCACCATATCCCAGCGTGACCCCAGCCCTGCACATACGAGTTTGCCAACATAACCTGTTGAGCCTGTCAGTAACACCTTCATCAGTTCACTACGCTCCACACTGGATGATTCAAATCATACAACGGCAAAATGCAGGTCATCGCTTCCAGATGTGCAATACTTGCATAGATACTAGGCCCGGATGACCCCGAAGCGAGAATAATCACATCAGCCCGAACATCCTGCAACTGCGTTGGCTTAAGCACGGGAATGCCCTGAAACGATGCCACATTGAGTGAACGATCAACCACGCCGACCAGGTTCAAACCTGGTGCCTGCTCAGCCAGCTTCAACGCTGCTTCGCCCATACCCGAAATACCATAAATAACAACTCGCTGCTTCATCGCCACAAAGCGCGGAAGCAAATGCCGCAAGCGTTTCACATATTTAGCATTTTTTACACCCAATGTTGAGAATTCATAACCTTCTGGCACGGTAAGCAATAATTCCGTCACGATACGCCCAGTCTGCACCGCCTCCAGTTGATGAACAGCTTCTATTGCTCCCGAGATATAAGCGTCGACTAATTCAACGATCCGACTACGCGGTGCAATGTAATTCACCAGCAAACAAGCATGCTCCTCCAGCCCAACGCCGAGGAAACGCCCCCCTTGCGTATTCAGCAATGGCAAATCAAAGCTTTTAACATCCACATCTTCTACCAACACACATCCATCGCTTTCCATCAGTTTTGGCTGCAAAGGATTAGATGCAAGCCCTGTGAAATCAAAGAATGTGCTCACAGCCAGTATCTGCTCAGGACAACCTCGGAAAAATGGTGCTAGCACCGCATAATCGGTTTTTATACTGTAGAACTCACCGCCAATGAGATGTATCCAGTCAGCGTTTTCAAACAATGCAGGATTGTTATCCATATCGTGACGCAGCTGTAGCAATGCAGCCGCATCTTGCACATGGATAGTTCTGAACTTTGCAGGCTTGGCATTACGCTGCGCACTCGGAGGGAACACCGAACACGCGTGCTGAAACAGTGAACTCACCCGGTGATCCAGCGTGTGCTCACTGAGCGCACGCTGATGCCCGGCAGCAGCGATTGCATTTCGGCTTACATCATCCGCAACGTATTTTTCAACCTTCTCCAGCAAGTCCTCGTCGGTGGTATAAAACACCACTTCCTCATCGCGCTTGAACAATTCTGCGAGTTCGGGATTCTCATTGGTAATTTGAAACGCGCCACAGCCCGGCACTTCGAAATGCCTGAGCTTAGTCTGAACCGCATTGGGATTGCCGTCTGATGACCAGGCGGGATTGAATACCACTCGTGTTTCGTTATAGATACGCACCATTTCTTCTTGTGATGGCACGCCGCCTGCATACTGTTTTAATTGCGGATGCTGCTCCCAGCCGTAACCAAACACACGGAACACCCAACCACGACGTTCACAGGCGTCTGCCAGACGAACCAGAACCTGTTCGCGCTGGGCACCATCTTCTACATGCACCTGGCCCTGGTTATCATTCACCTTGTGCTTGCCGATAAATACAACGTCATAACGTTTTTCGGTATCAGGTATAGCATAACAGGTACGCGAGTTGTATCCCCACGGCAAATACATTGCCCGCTCACCCCAGCCATCCGCATGCCGACGGGCAACACCCGCGGTAGAGTGCGAGGCAACCAGATCGAAATGATGATCATAGGTGGCGTTACGTGCATACCAGTGTTCAGGCTCATCGTCAGGATGGAACGCGACTGTTTTTACGCCTGCCAGACGCACTTTTTCAAAAAACGCATCCGGGAAATCACCAAAAATCCAGTCGTGATAAAAGAACAGATAATCGAATTTCTCACGACGCAGCAAGTCGTAAATGTAGGCGGAGTGATATCCCTCCGGTTGGCCAGCATGCTTCTCTTTACTGGCCAACAAAGGCCCTGCATTTACACAAACAACGTCGTCTCCCAGCACATGTCGAATCGCATCAAACCAGTTATCACGGATATAAGGCACCCAAAGTGCGCCGAGTGCCAGTACCCTCATGCAGCGTAAGAAAAGAGATTACCGCGCTGGGTAATACCTGCCACAATACGCCCGCCCAGGATTTCGGCTAATTGCTCTACTTCGCCATAACCATCCCGTGATTCAAACGTATAAGGAATAAATACGCCCTTAAACTGATGTTCTGCACGCAATTTACTTGCCCATTCACGATTCAGTTCATAACTGAAGTGACTATGCCCAGTCATGGAATGAATTTTATCTTTGCTGACCATAGACGCAAACTCGTCCTTGAAGCGCATCGGTGTCACTACATGCACATCCAGACCGAAACTCTGCAAAGTGCTCAACATCCAGCGGGTTAATGGCACGCGAGAAGTCTGCATGACAACCACGCTGTCTCCTGGTGACAAAGCTGCCGCTGCTATACGTAATTTTTCCATCGCCTGACCTGCAGAGAAGCTGCGCTCGACCTGCGCCTTATCAAAACGACGATAAGCTTCAGCCACATAAGCCTCAAGCTCAGCACCGGTGAAATTCTCAGTTCTTGAGACTGCCACCGTTGAACCGTTATAGTCATCCCAGTTTTTGGAAACGATCCAGCCCTTTTCATCATACATGCGGTACATTTCAGTACCGGGGAAAGGCGTAGCAATCGAGAACTGCACAGTATCAGCAGGCAATGAGCACGCCAAAGCGATAGTCGCTTCTATGGTTTCCGCTGTATCGCTAGGCAAACCGAAAGTGAAGGTCAGATGCACGCGTATGCCCAATTCCTTGGTCAGCCGTATCATGGCAATATTCTTTTCCACGTTCATGCGCTTGTCGATTTCATCGATGATGGCCTGATCACCTGACTCAACACCATACTTGATGCTGAATAAACCTGCATCACGCAAGGCTTCCAGTGTTTGCCTGTCCATCAAGTCAGCACGCCCCATGGTCGACCAGGGAATCACGCCACCTATGCCAGCCGCGATCATTTTTTTGGAGAACTCAAGCACATACTCTTTGCTGATATTGAACGTATCATCATCGATATAAATGCTCTTATAAGGCACTTTGGCCAAATTAGCCTTAATCTCATCAATGACGTCATCAGCCGAACGCTTACGATAGCGTGGGCCACGGAACAGCATTTGTGGCCATGCGCAGAAAATGCAGCCATATGGACAACCGCGCGTTGCCATCAATTGCAATTGAGGACGCTCAAGGCCGCAAACCCCGTCGAAATAATTAAGGTTAGGCAAGCCATCACGCTCCGCCCACGGGAAAGTGGACAAGTCTGGCAACCTGGCAAACGGATTTTTTTGTATCTTGATGACGTTCGCTGGTTGCGGCTCGTCTTTATTCTTTTTCACTGTGCCGTTATTACGATGTATCAACGCAGGAATATCATCCAGATCATTGCCATCACGCAATGCACACAGCAGCTTTAAAGTCGGGACTTCATATTCACCATAGATGGTGTAGTCAATTTCAGGATGCGCCTCGAGGAAGTCTTCTTGCTCGAACTCTACGTGCAAACCCGTGAATAATATTTTGACATTCGGAACCAGCGTACGGATACGTGCTGCAATTTCCAGATCAGAACGCACAGTCGGTGTCGAGCTCTCCAGCATCACGAAATCTGGCGCGCAATCTTTAACGAAATCATAAAAGCTTTCGTAAGTTTCGCCCATGGAGAGTGAATCACGAAGCACGGTATCGAAACCCTCGCGCTTGGCAAATGCTGCAGCAGTCGCCAGCCACACCGGGAAAGGCAGGTAACCCCCAACCAGTTCAGCGATCATCCCATCTTTAATCGTGTGCGAGTGCACTTCAAAGGTATGCGGCCATCTGGAGCCAGCACGAACACCGCGCCATCCAGGTTGAGTTGCTGTCGGCGCTTTATACCATGGCGGATTAGTGAATAAGACTTTCATAGCAACCTCTTTCTGATATCAAAAAATCACAAAATTAAACGGTTTATTGACACGCTGCTGCGCCAGTAACACTTGCCGCAGTTAGTCTAACAGCCGCCTCCAAATCAGTCCATACGTCCAAACCCAGCTCGTTACGGGCTTTCGTGACATTCGGAACATACACATTACGCACTTCATTTCCTACCGAATAAGCCGGCTCACTCATGACTATGACAGGCTTATCAGGGCAAATAATTCCCTGAACCAAATTTGCCAATTCTCGAATCGATATCGACTGATCCGAACCCACATTGTATATTTCCCCGTTGCGTCCATGACTCAATAAGGTCAGCAACCACACCACCAGATCTGCCATATACAGATACGACCGTATCGGTGTGCCGTCGCCCTTAACAACAACTGATTCACCCCTCACTGCCTGCCCGATAAAATTACCTATGGCGTAATGTATATCCAGCGGCAGTAACGGCCCAACAAACGAAAAGCATCTGGCAACAACCAATTCCCAGCCATATTTCTGCGCATAACAGGCTGACAAAAACTCAGCGGCGCGTTTAGCCTGTCCCAATGCCGTATCAGGATTAGTGGTATTGGGTGCGCCCGCATACGTTTCCGTAACCGGCTCGCCCACACCGCCATAAACACAACCAGAGCTGAGAAACAGCATTTTTTTCACACCACACTGCGCGGCAAATTCCAATACATGACGTGTTCCCGTCACCAGCGTATCAAACTTTTGTAACGCCTCCTCGCCCCGGAATGTCTCATCTGCCGAGGTCGTTGCCCCATGTATCAGATAATCATAATGCTGCGCCAGAAATGTAAAATCACGCACATCGCCCACGACAAAATCAACTGCTGCATCCAGTGCCAGATGTGGCGCTTTTAACCTAAATGCCTGCTCATTGCGCGTCAGCACAGTGATCTTCAAACGCAAATCCAGCTGGCGATTCGCATACAGCAAACTCTCCAGCAACCAGCGACCAAATAGTCCAGTTCCACCCGTTACAAATATCGATACACCACGGAAGTTCTCCCATGACCCAGCCGTACGACTGATTACCGCATCCAAATCATGCTGCAAGCAGTAACCTGATGCACTCATTTATCGCTGACTCACCATCACGCTGGGAAATGCTGAGGGACAATCCAGCCAGTTCCAGTCCGTTTCCATTTGTGCGCGCTGCAAACCACCATAGCCCCAAGCAGCATAATAAAAGCCTAACTGGTTTGCTGTCGCAGCCTCTCCGTCCTCGTACTTATCACCAATATAGATGGTGTTCGTTATATCCAAACCTTGCTCGGCAATTTGTTTCGCCAGCAATGCCGGCTTATTCGCTAAACGCGGCGCCACCATATCAAGCGCATATACCGAAACAAAATAATCACGCCAGCCCAGATGATCCAGAATCGCATGAGTCACAGCAAGACGCTTGTTGGTCGCAATATGCAATTCCACACCAGCAGTCAGCAATTGTTCCAGCATGGCTTCCACGTAAGGATACGCGGGGGTAGTGACTACGCCCGTGCTGTCATAGTATTGCTTAAACTGCTCAGTTAAATACGCAATCAACTCAACATCTTCACTACCACTTAATCGCATCAGCGTTTCGTTAAGTGGTGGACCAATTAAACTGTCACTCAGCGGTACGCAAGGCGTCAATTCGGCTGCTTGCAATGCCGCAGCAAAACCTGCCAGTATGCCCGGTGCAGAATCTATCAGCGTGCCATCAAAATCAAATACGGCTGTCGATATCAAATGATTTTGCATATTCATTATCCCAACACCACCAAACCACAGGCCCAAGACTCTGCTACCCGATCAAAATGTACTCTGCGATTAAAAGTCAGGTTGTAGCCATAGGCTTCGAAGTGATAACCTGCCTTTGCGCTTTCAGCCAGCATCGCCCCCAACCATAAAACTGGCGGATAACCATCCGTACGCAGCAACAAATCAGGCGAACCCATCATCGCTGCGCAAGTATCAAAACCGCCCGCCATCAAAAACTGGGCGGGCAAATGTCTCACTTGCTCAACCGCCGCAGGAACCGCATATTCCGTCAAACACGGGAAAAAATATCCCACCACTGGCCCACGCTGCATCGCCTCGAGCAGTAGCTCATGACGCGAACTAGGCGCGATACTTAACTTGCCCGCCAACCCATCTTTATGGTGGTTGGTAAAATCATACTGCGGCAATTTATCCGCATAAGCCTGTTGCACCGCTGGTAAATAGTCCCGCTCCAATGCCTCACCATAATCGGCGTAAGTCGCCTTAGGTAAAAAGAACGGCACACCCACGCCATTCACAATGGCTGCCGTATCCGCATGCTGACGCAAACCCTGCAATATCGCCTCAGCACGCTGCTGAAACGACACGACACTTATATCCGCGCCCAGATGCTGTATCCGCGCATGTATGGCGGCATAGTCAATCTCAGGCTGCGTCAGCGTAAAATAGCGCCGGGTCTTGCGATGCACCGCGCCTGCTAAATCAGCCGCAGGTATGCAGCGTCCATAATCATCAAATAGTGCAGCCACTGCCACACCCTGTTCATCGGCATCCACCATTAATCGCACAAGCTGTCCTGATCTGAAAAGCCTTGCCCCCAGGGCACAGGAAGGTGGGTAACGCCCTTAGTTTTTTCCATATGTATCTTGATAAATTTCGGATCTTCGCCGATTAAGCAATCTGGCCGATATGGCCCTAACCACGGATTACGCATACCGCGCGCCAAAATTTCTTTCAATGGCGTTTCACGCAGATTACCCAATGAAAAATCTATGTAAGGACATGGCGTTACTTCAAATGTAGAAGTGACCGTAATGATCCCTTTAACCGTGATACAGCCTTTGTAAGAACCATAAGTCGGCGTCATGTGAGTGAAAACGTTATAGGTCTTTTCCAGCTCACGCAAAATGTCAGCATCTTCTTTATCTATCACAAATTCGGGATGATCCGAACAAGAGCCAGTCGGTTTGGCATATGACACATACAGACCCACACCTTTTTCAGTCGCAAATTTGCACATATCCAGAAACTCGTCTGTTTTCGCGCGCCCTTTGACCAGCACTGTAGATAACAACAAGTTGAGCCCCGCGTCCAATGACGCATCTATCGCCCGCATTACTCGCTTATAAGAACCAGGCTTGTTACGGAAATTATCATGATCCTGTTCGATAAAGCTATCGAGTGATAGCTGCACCTTTTCTACGCCGATTTCCTTGAGATGTTTCGCTCGCTTGTCATCCAGAAACCAGCCGTTGGTATCTGCTATCACATAATGCTTTTCCGGATCGATGGCTGCAACGACCTCATCAAAATCTTTCATGACCAAGGGCTCCCCACCCGTGATCACGAATCGCGCCAGCCCTAATTCATCAGCTTGACGGGAGAATTCACGTATATCGGCCAGATCAATTTTGCGTCGCGCATCTTCAATCTTGAATACTTTCTTCTTATGCCTGTCCATATAATATTCGGCCGAACAATGCGTACACTGAAAATTGCAAAGATAGCTTTTTTCCAGACGTACTATGGGACTGATTTCCCCACGCTCTTCCATCGCGGCGATCGCTGCCAGTTTGGCAGCCACGTAGGGCTTTCTTGCTCTAAGTCCCTCGCGCTTGGCTCGTTCCGCTGGCGTCAATTTATTATCTGGCGTTTCCGCAACAGGCATCATGGCAGAACTTCCTTTTTATGTACGTCTCTTACTATCCATCATTCCTACAGGAACAGATATAGCGAATATTTTTATAAATTTATGTCGAGGAAAACGCGATAAAAATGTATTTTTATCAGGGTATTCGCCCGTTACCAGCCTGTATCATACTAACAGTTTATCCGACCATCCGCTCAGTCTAAGCAGCTACTTACCTTACTTTGCCACCACTATGCTGCGATAAACTGCCGATAAATCTCGTGCACCGCTATCAGATTTTCTGGACAGCCATCGTGCCACGCCCAAACACCTGACTGAAGCTTTCCTTCCTTGTATTCGCGCTGCGGATCTAACGAACTGGTCAACGTGCATGCATACAAAAAAGAAATGAAATGTCCGCGCGTATTCCGGGCTGGATTCATGATTTCATTCACCGCCAGCGGCGCCGGCGTAAATATCACACTGGCACCTAACTCGTTTGCAGCCACTGCTGAGACTCTTGTCGCAAAGGATTCTTTGAATCGCACTATGCCGCCAGGCACATGCCAACCCGGGCCGTAATATTCATCATCCCTCCATGTAAGTAACGTCTGATTTTGCGCATTCTTTAACAGCAAATCAACATTCACCATTGGTGTCAGTCGGCTCACGAACAGAAATACCTCTTCCGGCAAACCTTGTGCCGAATTTATTATTTTGGACTCCAGCTCACCTATCAACGGTTGCAGCGCCATATCAGACAAACTCCAACCCAAAATCCCGCAAAATCGCAACATGCGTGACCGCAGGCCAGTCTCGACGGATGATATTCGCCACTTCGTCCGAATAACTCGCGGCCATCACAATAACCGCGCCCACAGGGTGCTCGGTTAAGTAAGCAGGGGCCACTATCGGAATATGACTGGCTGGTGTGAACTTGCCTTGTTTGAACGGCGCCGAGTCTACGACGTATTTAATTTCCTTTGCCAGACCCAGCAATGCGATTGCAGCCAGCGCCTGATGTCCCGCACCCCATATCGCCACACCCTCAGCGGCATGCTGCTGAATAAAGCAACCCACCTCGGATTTTATTTGCAAACGGCTGCTAGCAAATGCAGAGACATCACAAAATTTCCGCTTGCGCACGACTGCGGAAAGTATGTAGCCATGCCACACCTCTGCACAACTTAGCACCTCAAACCCATTGAGTCGCAACATGGTCACCAGTGACTCACGGGTGAAATACAGGATGTGATCACTGATAAATTCAGTAAACAGGTTGTTTTTTAATATCATGTCCAGGTTAGGCACTTCAACCAAACCTATACCGCCTTCAACCAGATTATTTGCGATACCACGTAAACTGGCGTTAGGATCCGGCCAGTGTTCCATGAAGTTGAGCACGGCAAACGCATCAAAAGGCGCGTGTTCCAGCACGTATTCGGCACTATCAATGTAGCCTGGTGTCACATCCAACCCTGCGGCTACACACTGCCGAACTGAGTCTGCACCATATTCCAGCCCATAAGCCATGACGCCTGCCGATTGCAGCAACCGCAGATACTCACCCCGCCCACAACCTATCTCAATCAGATTTTTACCCTGCAGGGCATAGTCTTGTACAAACTGTGCGAACTGCACCTGTCGGAACGCCTGCATTTCCTCAGAAAATGCTGCTGCACGAACCACTTCTTTGTAATAAGCAACAGGCTCACTGCTAGATTGCACCAAGCCACAACTGGTGCACTGATAGATGACTAAATCAACACCTGCGTCGGCTGCCAGATCGTGTGCATCAGGCAGAAACTGTGCGGCTTTTGGCATATCGTGAAAATGCAGCAAACTGTGCTTAGGCAAAACATTGCCACACATTTTACAAAGACAATTGCCCATATTCACTTTCGCTGCTTACTAACTGCGCGCAGCTATCGACTGTGGCGTCAATGCAACCAGCATTTCAGCTTGCAGCGTTGCCAATGGCAGTAACGGGGTCATGTCCTCTAGCGGCATGGATTTCATCGAGCCATCAGGCTGCGGTAATGCAGATACTTTCGGTGCCAGCGCCTCATCGGTGACCAGTCTGACATCCACCAGCAAGGGGCGGGATTGCGACAATGCCTGCTGTAGCTTGGCTTGCAACTCAGACACATCGGTAATCCGCAAAAAAGGTAAATCATAAGTTGCCGCCACTTTTTCCAGATCAGGCAATAACAAGCCGGCCTCAGGTCCAGTACCCACAAAACGGCTGTCGAAATAATTACGCTGAGTATTGCGTATCGAAGCATAGCCATTGTTATTCATCACGATCAGACAGATAGGCAAATTAAACGCCCTCAGAGTAGACAGTTCCTGAATATTCAGCTGCAAACTGCCATCACTCTCTATCGCCACCATGGGCTGCCGATTACCCGCAAAGCAAGCGCCTATCGCCGCAGGCAGACCATACCCCATCGCGCCCAAACCAGACGTTAAAAACACACGTTGTCCTGGCTTATTGCGGAAGATAGTGTAAAACGCCTCGACAGCCAGCCCTGAACTACCCGTGCTGATAACCGTATTTTCAGGCAACGCATCTGACAGCGCATCCATCAACTGATAATGACTGATTACGCCACTGACAGGAAATGCCGCGCCATCATTGACGGGGTAACGCTGCTTCCAATCCGCACAACGTGCTATCCACTCGCTCCAGTCAGGATATACCTCAGTTTTCGTATCCAGCCACGCTTGCAAGAATTCGGCCGCATCGGCGGTCACAGGCAAAGCAATCTCCATATCCAGCTTGGCGATCTCATAGCTATCGACATCAACGACGACCTTCCTGGCCTCGCGTGCGAAGCCACGAGGGTTATAGGCGGTAATAATATTATCGAGACGACTACCTATACTGATAAGCAGATCACAATTTTGCACAGCGAAATTCGGTGCACGTAACGCGACCACACCAGGACGGCCTACCAATAGCGGGTGATCGTAAGGCAACAGATCGAGCGCATTCCAGGTCGTCACCACAGGAATATCGAGCCGCTCAGCCAGTGTTTTGAATAATTGCGCACCACCCGCCAGACGCACACCATGCCCCGCCAGCAACAATGGGCGCTTGGCCTCGCGCAGTAACTGCTGCAATTGAGCAAGCTCTGCTGTGTAATCGGGTGTTACGGTTTCGTCCGAATCATTTTGACTATGTGCCAAATCCTCAGGATTAATCGGTGCACCTTGCACATCCAGCGGCACATCTATCCATACAGGACCCGCCCGACCACTGCGGGCAATATGCGCCGCATGCTCCATCACCATGCGTATATCTTCAGGCCGCTCCACCGTCACCGCATATTTAGTGATGCTCTTTACGATTTTGACGATATCAACTTCCTGCACCCCATTTTGCCGCAAAGGTGCATCGCGCAGCATATCCGCACGCTTCACCTGCCCCGAAATAATCATCAATGGCACAGACTCTATCCACGCGCCAGCAACTGCAGTAATCGCATTGGTTGCACCCGGACCTGTCGTCACCATGGCCACACCCAAATTTTCATTGATACGGGCATATGCTTCCGCTGCAATCGCCGCTGCCTGTTCATGCAGGCACGCAACCGCTTCCAGTCGATCACACTTGGCTACCGCATCAACCAGATACATTGCACCGCCACCCGGCAGGAGAAATATCTGCTGCACCCCCAAATCGGCGACAAAGTCTGCAATAAAATCCGCAACCCGATATTGCTCTTTCACGCTCATCAATCCATCCAGTAAGTTAACAGGCTTTTGCGCTGCTTATTCGCCATAATGGTCTCATCCGTATAAAACGAATCATCTGTATTATGACTGGTTGATATCTCTTCTATCACCGCACCATCTTTACTGCTAAAAGCATGGCGGGTTCCTGGCTCTATGGTCACCACATCCCCAGGCTGGCATACACTGCTCACACCATCCAGCACCAGCGTAATTTCGCCGTACACCACATGGAAAGTTTCTTCTTTCACTTTGTGATACTGCTCCGGATGTGATTGCCCCGGCAATATCACCAGCAATTTCTTGCAGTAACAGCGATTTACTACTGTAATCAATACCAGACCAAACTCATCAAAGCGATCCAGCCCATAATGATGCGACACTTCCAGATCCGCACTGCCGGGCACCACGATGTGAGTACGTTCCAATAGCGCCTTCACCCGCTGTGCAATATCCCACACCCGTGCACGACCATCTTTATATAAGGCATTATTCGGCGCAACAGCCGCATCCTGCGCAATGGCTGTGGTTGAGGTGAGTTCTGCGTATTTCGACCAGTCATTGGCCGTAAATTGTCCCACCTGAGGTGGAAATGCGTAATACACATCTTCGCGCTGTATGGTCTCGCCTGCCGTAATTGCCCGGCGGGCAAACACACCACGTTGCAAGGAACGCAAACTATTCGCCTCTTCTGGATTAGGCGGCAAACGTGTCTCACCTTCGCCACACAGCACCCAGGCGTGTTGCGCCGCCTCTAGCCATGCCCGCACTTGTGCAGGACTGGCTGAATAAGCATTCTGCGGATATTTCTCCGTGGGCACACCCACATGCTTTTCGAACAGTGTCACACCCTTGGCAACTGCCAGCTTCACTATGTCTGTATGGTCCGGATTTTCGTGGGTAGAGAAGCCGATACGCACGTTAGGATAACGATTACGCAGGAAATCAATTTGCGACAAATGCATATGTTCGTCTGGTGTTGGATATTCGCCGACGCAGTGCAAAATGGCAAAATCCTTGTGCCTGTGCATCAGAAAACTGACCACCCTGTCTATCTGATCCAGACTCGCGCCTGCGGTAGAAGCAATTATCGGCTTTGCACTGAGCACCACGCGCTCCAGCAATGGCCAGTCGGTAAAGGAACAACTTGCAATTTTGATAAAATCTAAATTCTGCGCTTCAATGACATCCACTGATGGTTCATCAAAGGGTGTCGCCATGGTCATAAAACCAGCTTCACGCATCGCATCAACCAGACGATCAAAATCCGGCCGGCTCAACCGTGTTTCAGAAAACCGTTTCACATATTTGATATCGTCCCGCCCACGTGCCGCGGGATGGATGAATGTATCCAGATCACGATATTGCAGTTTGAAAGCAAAGCGGAAAGGAAAATCACGACATACCTCACCGAACGCACGAATAACTGACAACCCATGTTCGACATCACCCATGTGATTATTGGCCATCTCTAACACGAATAGTGGCGCGGGGATGATTGCGGACATTCTTACTCCTCAATGAATTTCAATTTAGCTATCGCGTAGCTAGCAGACTACTAGCACAGATGCGACAGCTTATCATTTAGCGTTGTTTTCGCCTATGAAGACAGACACATTTCACCGATTCAAGAAAAATTTTACAGCACTACCAACAGCCGACATAATCACCACATCTCTTGCGTACTGGTATCCCAACAATGACATCACCCACCACACCCCAGCAAGCACTTGCGGCAATCGCAGCAAAAACCTTAGCGCAAGCTATTGCCTGTCATCAAGCAAACGATTTTGCAGGGGCTGAAAAGCTGTATCGCAACATACTGTCAACCCAGCCCAATCACGCAGAAGCGAATCACAATATGGGTGTACTGTCATTGCATAACGATCAGGCAGTTGCCAGCCTGCCTTATTTTTCAACCGCACTGGATGCGGATCCGGCCAATGGACGTTACTGGATTAGTTATATAAACGCATTATGCCAGGCAGGACAACTGGATGATGCTCGACAAATTCTGGCGCTGGCGCAACAGCATGGCCTGTCGGGGCAGGAGGTCGATAAGCTTGTCATCCAGTTAACTCCATCGACGAGTACTCAACCTGATCAGAAAGAAATCAATGCGCTTATTACCCACTTCAATCAGGGACAACTTGCCGAAGCGCTTGCCCTGGCGAAAATTTTAACCACCCGCTACCCAAATCACGATGCAGGCTGGAAAGCGATGGGCGTGGCATACCAACAAATGGGGCGCCATGCTGATGCACTTGAACCCATGCAACGCGCTGCCAAACTGGTCCCCAAAGATGCTGAGGCACACAACAATCTGGGCATTACACTGGATGCTTTAGGTCGCTATGAAGAAGCCGCAGCCAGTTACCGTCAGGCATTAAAAATCAACCCGACTTATGCTCAGGCTCACAGCAACCTGGGGGCTGCATTACACCGCCTGATGCGCCTGGATGAAGCCGTTGCCTGCTACCGCAAAGCTTTACAATACCAGCCTGATTATGTCAGAGCGCATAACAACTTAGGCGCCACGCTCCATGATTTACGCCAACTGCAGGAAGCTGAAGCATGTTATCGCAAGGTAATAACGCTTTATCCAGCCTATCTTGACGCGCATCGCAACCTTGGGATTACATTGCACGATATGGATCGCCTGGATGAAGCTGAAATCAGCTATCGTAACGCACTGCAACTCAATCCAAACGATGCAGAAACGCATAGCTATCTGGGCAACACCCTGAAAGACCTTGGCAAACTGGAGGATGCTGAAGCCAGCCACAGACAGGCACTGCACATCAACCCCAATTTTGCTGATGCAAAAAACAATTTAAGCCATGTATTATTAACCATGGGAAAATTAGCCGAAGCCTGGCCTGCATACGAATCTCGCTGGGATGCCTATACGCTCAAAAAAATGCAGCGTCCTGCAACGACATTGCCACTATGGCAAGGACAAGCACCCTCACCCAATGACCGCATTTTGGTTTTCAAAGAGCAAGGCATGGGTGACCAAATCCAGTTTTCACGTTATTTGCCATTATTGGCGCAACGCTTCCCTGCAGGCGTCAGTCTGGTCGCCGCACCTGCCTTACATGCATTATTGAAGCGCGCATTCCCATCCATAGAAATTCTGGATACTCCACCCGCTGACCAAACGCTCTGGCAATGGCAATGCCCGTTAATGTCACTACCGCTGGCATTCAACACGCAGCTCAACAACATTCCCGATCATGTACCTTACCTTATTGCAGATCCTGTAAAGACAGATTATTGGGCTGCGAAGATTTCCACACTGAATCTTCCCGCCACGAAACGTAAGATAGGCATAGTGTGGAAACCGGGTAGCCTGATGAAAAATGCAGCACTGCGCGCGCTGAGCTTGCAACAGCTCAGTCCATTACTAGATCGGGCAGATTGCGCATGGTTCAGTTTACAAAAAGAACCCAATGCAGATAAAACAGCCTGGATAGAAGCAGGAAAGCTAATCGACTGGTCGGATGAATTCAGCAGTTTCGATGATACTGCTGCACTGATCAATAATCTTGATCTGGTTATTTCGGTTGATACGTCTGTGGTGCATTTAGCTGGCGCACTGGGACGCCCAACCTGGCTATTGAATCGCCATGCCAGTGAGTGGCGCTGGATGCGCAACCGCGAAGACAGCCCGTGGTATCCAACAATACGCATTTTTACTCAAGAAAAAGCAGGTGACTGGGAGAGTCTGATAGCACGTGTGGCGGCAGCGTTAAGGTAGCTATGTTATTATCATCAGCTTATCCAGGAGCACGCTATGGCAGGTTTAGACAAAAACACCCCAATCCCGACTGAAATTAAATTACATCAGACTTCTCGCATACTCGAAGTGGCGTTTAATGATGGCAGTACATTTTCCTTTCCTTATGAATTTTTGCGGGTATTTTCTCCCTCAGCAGAAGTACGCGGGCACGGCCACGGACAGGAAGTAATGCAAGTCGGCAAACAGGATGTGACGATTACCGGTGTCGAACCTGTCGGTAGCTATGCAATACAACCCAGCTTTTCTGATGGCCATGACTCTGGAATTTATTCCTGGGATTATCTGTTTGAAATAGGCAAAAATCAGGATATGTTGTGGACACGCTATTTACAACAATTAGCCGATGCGGGTGCATCAAGACAAGCGTTGTGAGCTATGCAGCAACTGATACTGGATATTATTGATCCGCCTGCACCCAGCTTTGCTAATTTTGTTACCGCATCCAATGCTGAGTTAATCAGCACCCTGACCAATCTCGTTGCATTAACTGGTGTCAGTCCCCAATGTTATTTATGGGGAGCGACTGGTAGTGGCAAAACACATCTATTGCATGCTTGTGTGCAAGCTGTGTTATCTCATGGAGTGCCAGCTCGCTATTTCGATGCTGGTAGCTTTACCTTGGCCGACACAGCTGACCTCGCCTTCGTTGCCATTGATAACGTCGAACAACTGGATGCCGATAGACAAATACACCTGTTTAACCTCATTAACCAGATACGCGATGGGCAAGGACGCTTAGTCACTGCCGGCAATGTGGCACCTATGCAATTGCCACTTCGCAATGACGTTACTACCCGTTTAGGCTGGGATGCTGTCTATCAAATTCACCCTTTATCTGATGCGGATAAACGTTACGCACTCAGCAAACATGCCGAAGCACGTGGTTTTAATTTGCAAGCGCAAGTAGCAGACTATCTTATTAACCACTGGCGCCGTGATTTACCATCATTAATGGCAGCGCTGGACAGTCTGGATAAATACTCGCTGCAAACACAGCGCGCGATTACCGTACCGTTACTCAAAGAAATATTACCCGCATAAAAAAGGGCGCTCATTACTGAGCGCCCTTTTAACATCACTGCTAACTATGATTACATATTGTAAGCACGTTCGCCGTGAGTAGTTGTATCCAAGCCTTCGCGTTCTTCTTCTTCAGGAACACGTAAACCCATGAACATATCGATCAGTTTGAACAAGATGAAGCTCACTACACCAGACCAAACCACTGCTGTACCAACAGCCCACAACTGGCTAACCAATTGAGCAGACATATCGTAATCAGCAACTTTATTAGCCGCATAGTCAAACACACCTGAACCACCTAACGCTGGGCTAGCAACGATGCCCGTACCGATAGCGCCAATCATACCGCCAATACCGTGTACACCGAACACATCCAAGCTATCATCGTAACCTAACATGTGCTTCAGACCAGTTACACTCCACAAGCATACTGCACCTGTAACCGCACCCAGTACGATGGCACCCATAGGGCCAGCGAAACCTGCTGCTGGTGTAACCGCTACCAGACCAGCTACCGCACCTGAAGTAACACCCAACATGCTAGGCTTACCTTTGATCATCCATTCAACAAACATCCAGGACAATCCAGCCGCAGCAGTTGCAACGATGGTGTTAACCATTGCCAGCACTGCAGTACCTGTTGCTTCCAGGTTAGAACCAGCGTTGAAACCAAACCAACCCACCCACAACAAGGACGCGCCGATCATGGTCATCACCAAGCTATGTGGTGCCATTGCTTCTTTACCGTAACCAATACGCTTGCCCAACACGATCGCACCCATCAATGCTGCCATACCTGCGTTGATGTGAACAACAGTACCACCAGCGAAGTCCAACGCACCTTTACCGAACAAGAAGCCAGATGGATCGCTGAATGCTGATGGACCGCCCCAGAACCAAACCATGTGAGCCATAGGCAGGTAAGAGAAGGTGAACCACAACACGCCGAATATCAGCATTGCAGAGAATTTCACACGCTCAGCCAAACCACCGACGATCAGTGCAACTGTAATTGCAGCGAAGGTCAACTGGAACACCATGAACACGAGTTCAGGAATATAAACGCCCTTGGAGAAAGTTTCAGCCATTGCGTTTACATCAACCCCTTTGAGGAATGCTTTGGACAAGCCACCCACAAACTCATTGCCTGGAGAGAACGCCATTGAATAACCATACACTACCCACAAAATCGAAATAATGCAGAAGATAGTGAAGATTTGCGTTAATACCGACAACATGTTTTTCTCACGAACCAAACCACCGTAGAACAATGCCAAACCAGGGATAGTCATCATGATAACCAGTGCAGTTGCCACCAGCATCCAGGTGGTATCACCTTTATCAGCAACTGGCGGTGCAGCAGCCGGTGCGGGTGTTGCAGCGGCGGGTGCAGCGGCAGCAGGTGCAGCCGCTTCTGGCGCTGGTGCAGCAGCAGGTGCAGCAGCGTCAGGTGCCGCTACTGTTGCTGCAGGTGCAGCGGCGGGCGCAGCTGTATCATCGGCATTACTCATGCCAGCGATACCAAAACTACACACCATACTTAATGCTATGAGCCATTTTTTCATCTTGCTCTCCCTTTACAGTGCTTCAGGCCCGGATTCGCCAGTACGGATACGTACAGTCTGCTCCAGGTTGAATACGAATATTTTGCCATCACCGATCTTGCCGGTATGGGCTGACTTTTCTACCGCCTCGATCACTTGATCGAGTAACTCGTCGGCAATTGCCGCCTCAATCTTGACCTTAGGCAGGAAATCAACCACATACTCCGCACCACGATACAGTTCGGTATGCCCCTTTTGCCGACCAAAGCCTTTAACTTCGGTAACAGTGATACCTTGCACGCCAATGGCGGAAAGTGCTTCACGTACCTCGTCGAGCTTAAACGGCTTAATGATTGCCGTAACGAATTTCATGTTTTCTCCTTAATGCGGACGCAAACTAGTTGCGCCCGCAGTATATTTAACTACTCTAACTATTGAAAAAATTCAAATTTAGAAAGTTTTGCCCACAGAAGCGTAGAACTCGCCATTTGACAGATTCTTTGTTGTTGTACCTTCGGTAGAAAGAACTGTTCTGTTGGTATCCATATAGCCAGCTGTCCAAGTCACACCAACCATATCCTTAGAAAATGCTAGCTTCCAGTCATCAATCCTATTGAAACCATTAACACTAAGATATTGGGCACCTTTAGAATTTTGTTCACCATAGTGAGCAAGCATGGTGATAGCCGCTGGCAATGCAACAGTCACATTACCTTCAAGGTAGTTAGTACCTTTAGAATCAACATAACCAAAATAGTTAGTTAAGTCCTGAGTATATTTAACGTTAAACCATTTGTAGGTTGCGCCAGCATAACCTTCCCATGTGTTTTCGGTTGGATTGGTCATAGTACCACCTGGGTAGTAAAAATAGATCGCACCAACATCATAGGTCAGATCATCAGTAATTTTACCTCTGTAACCACCGTACCAATCTGACTCAAGGCTAGAACCAGGATTGTAAGTGCTGCTTACGTTGGATTCCCAAGTACCAATATACAAACCGCTGGAATGCGTAATATCAAAACCACCTTGAATCGCTGGCTCTTTAAATGTGTTAGAAATACCACGAACACGATAATCAGTAATTAAACTAACATTAGCTGTTGAGGTGAAGTCTGGGGTAGCAGCTGGTGCTGGTGCATCATCCGCAAAAGCAGAAGCTGTTACAGTAGCTAACGCAACAGCCAGAATGGTTTTGTTCAAAGTACGCATTGAAAACTCCCTATGTAAAAAAATCGCAACATTGCGAAAATTAATATAGCACAACCCGTGCCAGAAATATTTCTCTGTATAAACATGGCACTAACATATCACAACAACACCCCCTATATTGCATCGCACCAAATTAAAGCTTTAAATTCACCTTAAGCACCAATAGCGTGCGTCATATATTAATATTCCGCTGACTATGCCTAGCGGTCAGACAATTTGCCAGTTAGAATAGGTATCGTGTTATTCATATATGAGGTGTGTCATGTTACCCAACCAGAAATTTCTCGATGACATCGGCGAAAAAATCAGTCAGGCAGTCAACCAAGGCCCATTTAAAGACATGGAGCATAATTTGCGCGCCTTAGTACAAAGCGCTCTGCAAAAGCTCGACATTGTGACTAGAGAAGAGTTTGATGTGCAGCAGGAAGTATTATTGCGCACACGTGAGCAGCTAGTCGCTTTGGAAGCGCGCGTGGTGGAACTGGAAAAAGCCATTACGGCACCACAACCTGATTAAATTTCTGACGCATGGCGATTGCGGTACTACATAGTCGCGCACTCACGGGGATGAATGCGCCTGAAGTTATTGTTGAGGCGCATTTAGCTAATGGTTTACCCAGTTTTACTATAGTGGGTCTACCTGAAGCAGAAGTAAAAGAGGCACGTGACCGAGTGCGTGCCGCCATACAAAATTCACGATTTGAATTTCCTGTTAGTCGCATCACCGTCAATCTTGCCCCTGCAGACTTACCCAAAGAATCAGGCCGCTATGACTTGCCTATTGCATTAGGTATATTAGCTGCATCAGGGCAAATCCCTATTGCCAGTTTAAAAGATTATGAATTCGCTGGAGAACTGGCACTTACGGGTGAATTACGCCCGATACGCGGTGCATTAGCTATGACTTTGGGCGCCGTTTCCAGCGGTCGCGCTTTTATCTTGCCACAGGCTAGCGCTGCCGAAGCGGCGTTAGTAGAACGTGCTGTCGTGTATCCTGCCGCATCTTTACTCGCGGTATGCGCGCATTTAACTCGAACTACACTATTAACACCCGAGCCCCACCAAACAGCTACCGAGCAGGCGCATTATCCCGATTTTAGTGAAGTCAAAGGCCAAGCTGGTGTTAAACGCGCACTCGAAATTGCGGCTGCAGGCGCGCACTCCGTATTAATGTCTGGACCTCCCGGGACTGGTAAATCCATGCTGGCAAGTCGTTTTTCTGGCATTTTACCCAAGATGAATGAAACTGAAGCGATAGAATCTGCCGCGCTACTATCACTCAATGGCGGGTTTCGTCTCCAGCATTGGCGGCAACGTCCATTTCGCTCGCCGCACCATACAGCCTCTGCCGTTGCATTAGTGGGTGGAGGCAGCAATCCGCGCCCTGGTGAAATTTCATTAGCGCATCATGGTGTATTATTTTTAGATGAACTGCCCGAATTTCCAAGAACGGTGCTTGATGTACTGCGTGAGCCATTAGAATCTGGAAACATCACCATCTCACGCGCGACTCGGCAAGTCGATTTTCCTGCAAGATTTCAACTCATTGCCGCAATGAACCCATGCCCTTGTGGATATTTAGGCCATACATCAGGCAAATGTCGTTGCACGCCAGATCAGATTTCGCGTTATCGTGGCCGACTTTCAGGCCCATTGTTAGATCGCATTGACATACAAATTGAAGTGCCCAGCTTAAATCAGGACGAGCTGCTCAATGCTGGCACTGGAGAATCCAGCACAACCATACAACAGCGTGTCGACACTGCACGTGGCGTGCAATTAGCACGCCAAGGCAAAACCAACGCCATGCTGAGCAGTAAGGAAATTGATTTGTACTGCGCCCCCGATACCGCCGGTATAACTTTAATCAAAAATGCCATTAGCCGCTTAAATTTATCTGCCCGCGCTTATCACCGCATACTTAAAGTCGCGCGCACAGTGGCTGACCTAAACCATGTGACCGACATCACCAGTCAACACATTGCTGAAGCCATACAATATCGTCGCCTGACACACACCTGAAATCAGGCTATGACAACGAATAATCATGCACCAGAAGGTTGGTCAGGAAGTAAAGCGCTCCGCACTTAGATATTGTCGCTACATTGCACCGCACCCGTATTAACGTCCATAGGCGTGAGCAACATGGCAATTCATAACGAACCCAAGGTAATATGCGTATTGTAGGACTGTTTGCACATGCGGGGAATAAGTAGTGCTGCTGATAACATCACTAACTGCGCGGCAGTCAGCTTTGCGTAAGCCTAGGATAATAATAATGAAAATATTGGTTTAAAGAAAAATTACATAGTACAATCTGAAGTTAACAATAATTTCAAACAGGAGACTAATAAATGGATTTTGATATCACGATGGTGGTTAATTACTTAGCCATACTTACCATGTTTTATTGCTTGTATCTGGTGCTATCACTCAAGTCTGCCATACCAGGTGGCATGGTGGGTAAACGCTGGAACTTTTTAACCATGCTGGTTGGGTTATTTACCATTGGTTATTTAGGCACACCTTTCTTCGACCAACTCCCTCCTGATATTCTACAATTAGTAGTCGCGCTTATTTTCCTATTTGGTGCAATTTATGTTGTGGTTACTGTTCGTCTGATATTCAACATCATCCGTGAATTGACTGAATAAATAGGATTAACCATGCATCCAGATTTAATTTTATTTCGCACCGCGAAGGGTGAAGAAATTGCTCAAGGACACGGTCACCAAATAGCTTCCAATTTACGTCGCGCCTTACTGGCGGTGGATGGGAAAACTTCTGTGGCAACATTAGCCAAGAAGGTATTTTGGGTTAGCGATGTCATGACCGTGCTCAAAGAGTTGTACTCGTTAGGTCTCATTCACGATGATGTGAAGACTATACAGGGGGCTACAGTCTCGCAATCCGGCGGCGCCGGATTGTTGCTCAAGGTGGCAATTGTCAAAATAGCGAAAGAGTTATTAGGCGAACACGCCGAACGCGTCATCAAGAAGATTGAAGATGTAGACGGAACACCGGAAGCATTAGAACAGGTCTTACTGTCCTGTAAAAAGCTCATTAAACTGACTATTAACGATGAAGTTGCTGAAACCTTCTTAAAACGAGGCTTAGCCGCAATAGGTAAAGGTTAAGCGGCTATTCACCACCTATCGTAACAATGATAGGTGCGTGATCTGACGGACGCTCTAATTTCCTTGGAGCGACATCCACTTCGCAACTGACACAACGTTTCGCCAAGCCATCTGACAGCAAAATATGGTCTATGCGTGCTCCCATATTTCGCCTGAAAGCGGCCATCCGATAATCCCACCAAGTATAGCTTTTATCAGGCTGATTAAACAACCTGAAACTATCAACCAAGCCCAAATCCAGTAGTTTCAGAAATGCGTCACGTTCCGCCGGAGAAACCAGAATACCATCTCCCCAGCCTTGTGGGTCATACACATCTTCATCAGCCGGAGCGATATTATAATCACCTAAAATAGCTAACTTTGGGTAGGATAATAACTGTTGAGATACATAATCTTGCAACGCCTTCAACCAAGCTAGTTTATAAGTGTATTTGTCACTATCCAGTGCCTGTCCATTTGGAACATAAACACATATTACGCGAACACCTTCAACTGTAGCTGAGATCACCCGTTGCTGAGCATCTTCCCAGCCCGGAATACCCACGACTACATCATCCAGTTCATAACGGCTTAAAATTGCTACACCGTTATAAGTTTTTTGCCCACTATAAATAACCTTATAACCTGCATCGGTAATCGCAGCAGTTGGAAAGTTAACATTCTCTGTTTTGGTCTCCTGCAAACACACCACATCTGGCTGCTGCAACTGCAACCAGTTTAGCAAATGGGGTAATCTCACCTTTAATGAATTAACATTCCATGCTGCAAGCCTCATGGTTTAGCTGCGGGTTCTGACTTGGAAGGCTGTTCAGCAGATTTAGCCGGCACATCACGACTACCTGGCATCTTGGTCTTTGGGTAACCAGCTTCATCCAGCATCTGATTCCAGCGATTAGGTTCAAAACCTTTAATAGGGTTACTACCAATTTTTAACACGGGCAAATCCATTGCGCCTGTTAAGGCATTCAACGCATCAGCATCGGCTTTGCTCTTCTGTGGATCTTTCAACGCGTATGGAATACCCCGTTTATCTAATAAAGTTTTCGCATTAACACACAACGGACCACAGTCACCCGCAAATAAAATAACTGGGTTTTTCGTCGCCGCATCCTTAAGTACATACGAACCTTGCCCGTCAATGACATTGGTTTCCAGCTTTCGCTGTTCCAGTTTCTTTACCGGTGTCGTAGGCGCATGATCGCTATAATGCACCACGCCAGCATTATCCACCCAACGATAGACTTCACCTGCATTTGCCTGTTGAACAACTGCAGCCAACACCAGCCATAATAAATGTTTTTTCATTCTCATCTCCTCCGTTCAATATTATCTTGTGGATCAAATTAAGACATACCATTGTGACGCAACAATGCATCAATACTTGGTTCCCTGCCTCGAAATGCAATAAATGACTCGAGAGCAGGCCGTGAACCACCTACCGACAAAACTTCTGCCCAAAACTTCTGCCCAATCTCTGCCGACAATACACCATGCTCTTCAAACAGGCTGTACGCATCTGCTGATAATACCTCAGCCCATTTATAACTATAGTAACCTGCCGCATATCCTCCCGCAAAAATATGGGAAAAGTTATTTGGAAAACGATTATAGTCAGGCGGAGTGATTACGGCCACCGATTCTCGAACCTGCTTTAACACTTGTAAAGCAGATGTTTTATGAATGTCTATTCCACTATGCAAACGCAAATCAAATAACGAAAATTCCACTTGTCGTAAAGTTTGCAACCCACTCTGAAAATTCTTAGCCGCCAACATTTTATCAAACAGCTTGCGAGGTAATGCTTCCCCGGTATCAACATGCTGAGTCATGTGCTGTAGCACATCCCACTCCCAACAAAAATTCTCCATGAATTGTGAGGGCAACTCAACGGCATCCCATTCAACACCGCTTATACCTGAAACTCCCAACTCTTCTACCTGCGTCAGCATATGATGCAATCCATGCCCAAACTCATGAAATAGCGTTATCACTTCATCATGAGTAAATAATGCAGGTTTGTTTCCAACAGGTGGCGAGAAGTTACAAGTCAAATAAGCCACAGGAATTTGGATCTCCGCACCCTTACGTCTACGTGCCAATGCATCATCCATCCAGGCACCACCGCGCTTATGTTCTCGCGCATATAAATCTAAATAGAACTGACCTATTAAATCTCCCCGCTGATTTTTAATTGCATAGAAACGAACATCCTTATGCCAAACTTGAGCAGTAGCCAATGAGACAGTCAGACCATATAATGAAGTTAGCAATTTAAACAAGCCTTGCAACACTTGTTCTTCAGGAAAGTATTGCTTTAACTCCTGATCGGAATACGCATATTTTTCCATACGCAGTTTTTCACTGGCAAAGCTAATATCCCAAGCTTGTAGTTCGTTAATGCCTAATTTTGTTTTGGCATATAGCTTCAATTCAGCAAGATCAGCCTCAGCAGATGGTCTGGCACGCTGCGCCAGCGACATCAAGAATGACTCAACTTGTTGTTGAGTATCAGCCATCTTGGTTGCCAGCGATAAGTCCGCATAATTATCAAAGCCCAACATCACTGCTGCTTCATGACGCAGACTCACTATCTGCGTAATTAAATTGCTATTATCCCACTGAGCAGGTTCATGCTCCGATGCCCTGGTCACATATGCTTTATACAATGTCTCCCGTAAAGCTCGATCTTCTGCATACTGCATAACAGGAATAAACGAAGGCGCATGCAATGTAAGCTTCCAACCCTTCTTACTTTCCTTCTCCGCAAGTTCAGATGCTGATTGCAGAACGTCATCAGGCAAACCAGCCAATTCACTTTTGTCGGATATAATTAAGCCAAATGCATTTGTAGCATCTAATAAATTCTCTTCAAATTGCGACGCACATTTAGACAGCTGTTCTTGAATCTCTAAAAATCTTTCTTTTTCAGCTGACGCCAACTCGGCACCACCTAACCTAAAATCCCTGAGTTCATTCGCTATAATCTTTTTCTGTGAAATCGACATTGACCCAAAAGCTTCACTTTCCTTTAGATTCTTATACTTTTCATATAACGACAAATTTTGCGCCATTTCTGCATAGTATTGAGTGATTTTTGGCAGATTCTCATTATATGCTTCACGCAATTCATCCGTATTCATTACACTATTAAGATGTGAGACCGGACCCCATGCGCATGAAAGCAATTCATTTGCATCTTCCATCGGCATTACAAAATTGTCCCACGTTGGCACAGCATCATCCTGAATTAAGTGTTCTAGCAACTTTGTATTTACGGCCAATATTTCATCTATGGCAGGTGTCACATGTGTAGCTTGAATTAATTCAAATTTTGGTAGACCAACAGATGCTTTTAATGGATTCATTAGTTTTTCATTACTTTCAATTCAGTTAATAATCATATGCATTGTTAATTATGACACATATAATAAGTAGCAAGCAGCACACCAAACAGGGAAAAGGAATATCAGTGTCTACTCATTCAAAGAATATCGAAGCCTATATACAACATTTTCCAGAAATTTCAGCCTCATCCTGGGTGCATCATAGTGCAAATGTCATAGGCAGAGTAAAGATAGCTGATCATTCATCGATATGGTGTGGTGCAGTTATTCGAGGAGACGTAAACCATATTAACATTGGGCACCACACCAATATTCAAGATTTAAGCGTGCTGCATGTTTCTCATCCTACAACCATAAAATCAGATGGATCTCCGCTCAACATAGGTAACTACGTAACCGTTGGTCACAATGTAATTCTGCACGGATGCAATATTCAGGATGAATGCCTAATCGGTATGGGTAGCTTAATTATGGATGATGCAATTGTAGAGAGGAATGTAATTGTTGGCGCAGGTAGCCTGGTATCGGAAGGTAAAATATTAGAATCTGGATTTCTTTATTTAGGCCGTCCCGCAAAAAAAATACGCGCATTAACTCCAGAAGAAATAGCCTATTTTAAGAAGTCCGCTGACTACTACACCGCATTATCACTTAACTATATCAATCCAAGAACTTGATCTAGCACTGCTATCTAATATAGTAACGTCTAAACTAGACGCTAGAATCTCACAAGCAATAAAAAACCCCCACCAGATAACTGGAGGGGGTTTTTAGAATGGGGAGTCTGACGATGACCTACTTTCACATGGGTAATCCACACTATCATTGGCGCAGTCTCGTTTCACGGCTCTGTTCGGGATGGGAAGAGGTGGTTCCAAGACGCTATTGTCGTCAGACGTAAGGGGTGAGATGCTGATTAAATCAACATCTCTTATCTGGAAGAAGTAAAGTCAGGTTTTAGACTGCATGTCTTATAACACTCGTCACACTAACCTCATACTTAAGGTTATAGGGTCAAGCCTCACGGGCAATTAGTACTGGTAAGCTTAATGCATTACTGCACTTCCACACCCAGCCTATCAACGTGGTGGTCTTCCACGACCCTTTAGGGGGGTTATACCCCCGGGAAATCTCATCTCAAGGCGAGTTTCACGCTTAGATGCTTTCAGCGTTTATCTCTTCCGAATTTAGCTACCCGGCAATACCACTGGCGTGATAACCGGTACACCAGAGATTCGTCCACTCCGGTCCTCTCGTACTAGGAGCAGGTCCCTTCAAATTTCCAGCGCCCACGGCAGATAGGGACCAAACTGTCTCACGACGTTTTAAACCCAGCTCACGTACCACTTTAAATGGCGAACAGCCATACCCTTGGGACCGGCTACAGCCCCAGGATGTGATGAGCCGACATCGAGGTGCCAAACTCCCCCGTCGATGTGAACTCTTGGGAGGAATCAGCCTGTTATCCCCAGAGTACCTTTTATCCGTTGAGCGATGGCCCTTCCATACAGAACCACCGGATCACTATGACCTGCTTTCGCACCTGCTCGACTTGTCAGTCTCGCAGTCAAGCATCCTTTTGCCATTGCACTATCGCTACGATTTCCGACCGTAGCTAGGATACCTTCGTGCTCCTCCGTTACGCTTTGGGAGGAGACCGCCCCAGTCAAACTGCCCACCATGCACGGTCCCCGATCCAGATAATGGACCTAGGTTAGAATCTCAAACACACCAGGGTGGTATTTCAAGGTTGGCTCCACAAGAACTGGCGTCCCTGCTTCTATGCCTCCCACCTATCCTACACAAGTCTATTCAAAATCCAATGCAAAGCTACAGTAAAGGTTCATGGGGTCTTTCCGTCTAGCCGCGGGTAGATTGCATCTTCACAAACATTTCAACTTCGCTGAGTCTCAGGAGGAGACAGTGTGGCCATCGTTACGCCATTCGTGCGGGTCGGAACTTACCCGACAAGGAATTTCGCTACCTTAGGACCGTTATAGTTACGGCCGCCGTTTACTGGGGCTTCGATCAAGAGCTTGCACCCCATCAATTAACCTTCCAGCACCGGGCAGGCGTCACACTGTATACTTCCACTTTCGTGTTTGCACAGTGCTGTGTTTTTATTAAACAGTCGCAGCCACCTTTTCACTGCAACCTCGTTCTGCTCCTCCCGCAGGGGATTCACATACTTGAGGCACACCTTCTCCCGAAGTTACGGTGTTAATTTGCCGAGTTCCTTCTCCTGAGTTCTCTCAAGCGCCTTAGGATTCTCACCCTGCCCACCTGTGTCGGTTTGCGGTACGGTCGTTCTTGAACTGAAGCTTAGTGGCTTTTCTTGGAAGCATGGTATCGCTCACTTCAGTGCCGTAGCACCTCGTCATCATGCCTCAGCATTAAGATCCCGGATTTGCCTAAGATCTCTGCCTACACACTTAAACCAACTATTCCAACAGTTGGCTGAGTTAACCTTCTCCGTCCCCACATCGCATTCAAGACCGGTACAGGAATATTAACCTGTTTTCCATCGACTACGCTTCTCAGCCTCGCCTTAGGGACCGACTCACCCTGTTCCGATGAACGTTGAACAGGAAACCTGGGGCTTTCGGCGAACGGGCTTTTCACCCGTTTTATCGCTACTCATGTCAGCATTCGCACTTCTGATACCTCCAGCAAGGTTCACACCTCACCTTCTCAGGCCTACAGAACGCTCTCCTACCATATGTCATAAATGACATATCCGTAGCTTCGGTGCACAGTTTGAGCCCCGTTACATCTTCCGCGCAGGACGACTCGACCAGTGAGCTATTACGCTTTCTTTAAATGATGGCTGCTTCTAAGCCAACATCCTGGCTGTCTATGCCTTCCCACATCGTTTACCACTTAACTGTGTCTTTGGGACCTTAGCTGACGGTCTGGGTTGTTTCCCTTTTGACACCGGACGTTAGCACCCGATGTCTGTCTCCCAAGCTCGCACTCTTCGGTATTCGGAGTTTGCAATGGGTTGGTAAGTCGTGATGACCCCCTAGCCATAACAGTGCTCTACCCCCGAAGGTGATACTTGAGGCACTACCTAAATAGTTTTCGGAGAGAACCAGCTATTTCCAGATTTGTTTAGCCTTTCACCCCTATCCACAGCTCATCCCCTAATTTTTCAACATTAGTGGGTTCGGACCTCCAGTGCGTGTTACCGCACCTTCATCCTGGCCATGGATAGATCATCTGGTTTCGGGTCTACGCCCAGCAACTATCGCCCTTATCAGACTCGGTTTCCCTTCGCCTCCCCTATTCGGTTAAGCTCGCTACTGAACGTAAGTCGCTGACCCATTATACAAAAGGTACGCAGTCACGGATCAAGTCCGCTCCCACTGTTTGTATGCATGCGGTTTCAGGATCTATTTCACTCCCCTCCCGGGGTTCTTTTCGCCTTTCCCTCACGGTACTGGTTCACTATCGGTCGATTACGAGTATTTAGCCTTGGAGGATGGTCCCCCCATGTTCAAACAGGATTTCTCGTGTCCCGCCCTACTTGTCGCAAGCTTAGTTCTACTAACAGGTTTTTACATACGGGACTATCACCCACTATGGTCGGCCTTTCCAAACCGTTCTGTTAACGTGTTAGCTATATCTTGCAGGCTGCTCCGCGTTCGCTCGCCACTACTTGCGGAATCTCGGTTGATTTCTTTTCCTCGAGCTACTTAGATGTTTCAGTTCGCTCGGTTCGCTCCTCTAGACCTATGTATTCAGTCTAGGGTACCCCTAAGGGTGGGTTTCCCCATTCGGACATCTGCGGATCAAAGCTTGCTTGCCAGCTCCCCGCAGCTTTTCGCAGGCTGCAACGTCCTTCTTCGCCTGTAATCGCCAAGGCATCCACCACATGCACTTAGTCGCTTGACCCTATAACCTTAAGTCTCTGTCGCCAGAGCTTTCAGTCATAGGTTAGTGCAACGTTTGTGTTGCCAACTCGGTTCGACTAAGTTCCAAGTTGGTTTGATACAATCTAAAACCCATTTCGTCAATTCGCTTCTCAACAAGGCTTGCACCTGGTCAATCCACTTATCAACAACTTTACTTCTTCCATTTTTTTAAAGAGCATTTACACTTAAAGTGTAAGGTCTAGGGTGTTTGCTTTGTTTTTCATGCAACACGCTACACCTGACACTTCAGGTCTTCGCTTCCTAACAGTTTTACTTCGCACTAAGGTGAGTGGTGGAGGATAACGGGATCGAACCGTTGACCCTCTGCTTGCAAAGCAGATGCTCTCCCAGCTGAGCTAATCCCCCATTCATTCTTGGTGGGTCTGGTTGGGCTCGAACCAACGACCCCCGCGTTATCAACACGGTGCTCTAACCAACTGAGCTACAGACCCTTTGACAGGTCTGGTCGTGTGAGGCTGCTTGAGTCGCGTTGCTCTGCTTGTCTCAGGCTTTGCCTTGCCGCGCCATTCCTTGTGCGTCGCTGACAATCGATAAGTGTGAGTATTTACTGACGGTTACTCTAGAAAGGAGGTGATCCAGCCGCAGGTTCCCCTACGGCTACCTTGTTACGACTTCACCCCAGTCATGAATCCTACCGTGGTAAGCGCTCTCCCGAAGGTTAAGCTACCTACTTCTGGTAATACCCACTCCCATGGTGTGACGGGCGGTGTGTACAAGGCCCGGGAACGTATTCACCGCGACATGCTGATCCGCGATTACTAGCGATTCCGACTTCATGCAGTCGAGTTGCAGACTACAATCCGGACTACGATCGGCTTTCTGAGATTAGCTCCCCCTCGCGGGTTGGCAACCCTCTGTACCGACCATTGTATTACGTGTGAAGCCCTACCCATAAGGGCCATGAGGACTTGACGTCATCCCTACCTTCCTCCGGTTTGTCACCGGCAGTCTCATTAAAGTGCCCAACTAAATGATGGCAATTAATGACAAGGGTTGCGCTCGTTGCGGGACTTAACCCAACATCTCACGACACGAGCTGACGACAGCCATGCAGCACCTGTGTTACGGTTCTCTTTCAAGCACCAAGCTATCTCTAGCAAGTTCCGTACATGTCAAGGGTAGGTAAGGTTTTTCGCGTTGCATCGAATTAATCCACATAATCCACCGCTTGTGCGGGCCCCCGTCAATTCCTTTGAGTTTTAATCTTGCGACCGTACTCCCCAGGCGGTCAACTTCACGCGTTAGCTGCGTTACTAAGGAGGTCTCCCTCCCCAACAACTAGTTGACATCGTTTAGGGCGTGGACTACCAGGGTATCTAATCCTGTTTGCTACCCACGCTTTCGTGCATGAGCGTCAGTATCGACCCAGGGGGCTGCCTTCGCCATCGGTATTCCTCCACATATCTACGCATTTCACTGCTACACGTGGAATTCTACCCCCCTCTGCCGTACTCTAGTTTATCAGTTTCCAACGCAGTTCCCAGGTTAAGCCCGGGGCTTTCACATCAGACTTGATAAACCGCCTGCGCACGCTTTACGCCCAGTAATTCCGATTAACGCTCGCACCCTACGTATTACCGCGGCTGCTGGCACGTAGTTAGCCGGTGCTTCTTCTACAGGTACCGTCATTATTACTGGTTATTAACCAGTAACGTTTCTTCCCTGTTGAAAGAGCTTTACAACCCGAAGGCCTTCTTCACTCACGCGGAATGGCTGGATCAGGCTTGCGCCCATTGTCCAAAATTCCCCACTGCTGCCTCCCGTAGGAGTCTGGACCGTGTCTCAGTTCCAGTGTGGCTGATCATCCTCTCAGACCAGCTACTGATCGTCGCCTTGGTGAGCCTTTACCTCACCAACTAGCTAATCAGACGTCGGCCGCTCCACTAACGCAAGGCCCGAAGGTCCCCTGCTTTCTCCCGTAGGTCGTATGCGGTATTAGCACATCTTTCGATGCGTTATCCCCCATTAGTGGATACGTTCCGACGCATTACTCACCCGTTCGCCACTCGCCACCAGAGCAAGCTCCGTGCTGCCGTTCGACTTGCATGTGTAAAGCATTCCGCCAGCGTTCAATCTGAGCCAGGATCAAACTCTTCAGTTTAATTCCTGTTGTGCTACTCGCTACATAAATGCAACTTTCGCTTGTCGCTTGCTTACATATTTCTATTTCAGCATGCGTATTTACTACTTTTAGTTTCGTTTCAGTACAGCACCAGTTGCCCAGTACCGCACCAAACTCACCGCAGTAAATACCCACACTTATCGATTGTCTTCTTGTTAAAGAGCGCTTGCTTCCGGTTGGTTGCGGGGGCAGGATTTGAACCTACGACCTTCGGGTTATGAGCCCGACGAGCTGCCAGACTGCTCCACCCCGCGTCCGATTATTTCTTAACTCTTCGCTACGTTGTTCACGCCGCGTCGAGAGGTGAGACTATAGCAAGCCTTGCCTATCGAAGTCAACACTTTATTGAAAAATACTCTAATCTCGCCTCAATAATTTTCAAACCAAGTGATTTTTATTTTTTCATATCAAGCAGTTAGGCAAACTGCAATTCGACACCACATTTCCAGCAAATATTTGCCCCTAACATCTCACCACGATAACTCTACGATGCCGGCTGCCAAGTGACCAGCACAGCTGGCTCGTTCTGCTTAGCTTGCCACTCGCAGTCCACTCCAACACCCGGAATACATATCAATGTTTCTCCACTATATATAAGTGGCATCCTGTCTCTTTGCCACACAGGAATTTCACTTTGCTGTAGCAAATCCTTAAGTTTTCGCTTAGGCCGCTTACAATCTGGCCTAATAACCTCTCCCCCTTGCCGAAACCGCACACTGACTTCCACGAATTTATTCTTTGCAATGCCACAACCCACACTCTGCAATACTTCCAGTCGACCGAGTAAGGGGATATGCAATTCATCTTCTTCTGGCCAGCACCATTGTGCAGTCCGATCAATGCTCGGCAGCCGCTTTATCAAGCAGGCGTAGTCCTGATAACGATATAGCGTATGGTCATCATGCTGTATAGCCATATGGTTATCATGTTGTGTATTTATGATTTGCCCCAGCATATCAGCCAACCTGGCTTGGCTCGGCATACGACAACCGTGCTGCGCTATAAAATAACGCAATAAATTGCGCGCCCGTGCGGGACTAATTTGTTTTATATAAGGACAATACAGTCGTTGTTCAACTATGCCATGCTCAGCATCCATCTTTGCCAGCTCTTCAAGTAGCAATGATGCCTCCGCGAGATTTTCGGCACTGCGCGCCAGGCTCTCACGCCAAGCTGGGTAGCGCTGATTGAGCACTGGGAGGAAATCATGCCGTAAAAAATTACGCGCATATCGCGTATCTGCATTACTCTCATCTTCAACCCAATGCAATTGATGCGCTTTCGCCCAATCTACAACGGAGCCACGATCAATATCTAACAACGGCCGAAGATAACCCGGCTGACCAGCAAGCTGCCTGCATTTTGCCATCGCAGACAAGCCCTTTACGCCCGAACCACGCAGCAACTGCAACATTAAGGTTTCAGCCTGATCATCTCTATGGTGTGCAAGCGCTATGAAATCCACTTGCTGTTGGGTATATTGTTGATAGCGAGCAGCGCGTGCTTCGGCTTCAAGACCTGATGCTGCCTGATGATCCAGCACAACTTTCCGCACTGTGCACGCGACATTAAGCTGAGCACACAACTGCTGACAGTAGTCTTGCCAATCATCAGCGTGCGCACTAATGCCATGGTGAACATGAATTACGGATAAATCGAATTGGAGTTTTTGACGAAGCCGAACAAACAAGTGAAGCAGCACTACCGAATCTACGCCACCACTCAGCCCAACGCAAACACGACTATTTGCGGTGACATAAGGCGCCACCGCAGCACAGAATCGTTCGTAGATATTATTTAACGGCGATTTCTTTATAGCGTCCATAGCTCATTAAACGCTGGTAGCGTGTCTTGAGCAAGGCATCTAATGGTTGCTTTTGCAAAGCAGCCAATGTTTCTTGCAACGCGGTTTTCATATTATGCATCATCATTGCAGGGTCGCGATGCGCCCCACCAACAGGCTCGGGAATAATACGATCAATTAAATCAAATGATTTTAGTTTTGTCGCGGTAATTCCTAAAGTTTCAGCAGCGACAGGCGCGTGCTCTGCACTTTTCCACAAAATAGAAGCGCAGCCTTCTGGTGAAATAACTGAATACGTAGAATATTGCAGCATGTTGAGTTGATCACCCACACCAATCGCCAAAGCGCCGCCTGAACCGCCCTCGCCGATGATAGTACAAACAATAGGCGTACGCAGCTCAGCCATAACATACAGATTCCGGGCGATTGCCTCAGACTGACCACGCTCTTCAGCACCGATACCCGGATATGCGCCAGGCGTATCGATAAAGGTCATCACAGGTATATTGAATTTTTCCGCCAAGCGCATTAAACGTAGCGCTTTACGATACCCTTCAGGTCTGGGCATACCAAAATTACGATGTATCTTCTCTTTAGTATCTCGCCCTTTTTGATGGCCGATAACCATCACACTTTGATCATTAAAACGTGCGATACCACCAACAATGGCATGGTCATCACCAAAAGCGCGATCACCGTGCAACTCTTCGAAATCGGAAAACAAAGCGCCGATGTAATCCAGGCTATATGGCCTCTGCGGGTGACGCGCGACTTGTGAAATCTGCCACGGCGTCAGTTTCGCATAAATATCCTGAGTCAGCTTTTCGCTTTTCTTCTCGAGCAGGAGCAGCTCTTTAGAAATATCTAAACTTGAATCATCTTGCACACAGCGCAATTCTTCAATTTTATTTTCTAACTCAGCAATAGGTTGTTCAAAATCCAGAAAAGTGGTTTTCATGTGTCAATAAGCCGCGCTAAAACGGCATTTTAGAGAATTTGGGTGCTGAAGATAGGGCGGCGCGCATAACTGTACGTCGCCCAAGAAATCAATGATGGTGACCGTGATCGCCGTGCGCATGGCCGTGCGTAATTTCATCTTCTGTCGCTGCACGAACGTCAGTAACATGACAGCTAAATTTCAAGGTTTGTCCGGCTAATGGATGATTACCGTCGACGATGACAGCTTCATCAGTCACATCGGTTACAGTGTAGAGCATGAATTCATCAGTACCTTCAGCCGCCCCCTCAAATTGCATACCTTTTTCAACTTCAGCCGGAAACAGGTGACGTGGCTCAGAGCGAATCAATTCAGCTTCATATTCGCCAAATGCATACTCAGGCTCCATGACGACTTCAACATCATCACCCACTTTTTTACCTTCCAAGGCTTCTTCTACAGTTGGGAAAATGCCATCATAGCCACCGTGGAGGTAGCTAACCGCTTCGCTACCATCTTCAAGCTGTTCGCCAGCCAAGTTACTAAGTTGATAAGTAATGGTGACAATGGTGTTTTTTGCAATTTGCATGTTTTAGTCCTTGAGGGGCAGAATAAATTGTATGCGCATATTTTAACGCATTTCAAGATTATAATTCACAACTATGAATAAACAATTACTTGGCGGCATCACTCCTGAAGTTTTTTTACGCGATTACTGGCAAAAGCAACCATTGCTAGTCCGTAATGCAATTCCTGATTTTGCTGGATTAATTAGTCCTGCAGCGCTATTCGAGCTTGCTGGTGACGAAGACACCCAGGCACGACTGGTGCGACAAAAAAAATCTGGTTGGGACTTGCAGTTCGGTCCATTTAGTCCGAAAACATTACAACCTAAACGCGACAACGGACCCTGGACACTTTTAGTCCAAGAACTAAATCACCATCTGGCAAGTGGCCAGGCGCTGTTACAGCAATTCGATTTCATACCCCATGCGCGACTAGATGATTTAATGGTCAGTTATGCACCCAAGGGTGGAGGTGTTGGGCCGCACTTTGATTCATATGACGTGTTCTTATTGCAAGGACATGGCTACCGGCGCTGGAAAGTCAGCGCCCAGACCGACTTAACACTGATTGATGGCGCGCCACTACGCATCCTGAAACATTTCACACCAGAGCAAGAATGGGTATTGGCACCAGGTGACATGCTCTATTTGCCGCCTCAGTATGCACACGACGGCATTGCTGAAGATGAATGCATGACATACTCCATCGGCTTCCGCGCACCAACCACACAGGAAATAGCGACGCAGTTTTTAGTTTATATGCAAGATAAGCTGTCACTGCCTGGTCGTTATGCAGATCCTGATTTAACCTTGCAAATGCATCCCGCAGAAATTAGCTCAGCAATGCTGTCGCAGTGGAAAGCCATGATCGCAGAAATTCAATGGGGAGAAAGCGACATTATCGACTTTGCCGGTCGATATTTAACCGAACCCAAACCCCATATTTACTTTTACACACCCGACGATCCCATCAGCCCACAAACTTTTGCAAAAAAAATCAAAATAAACGGCGTGCGATTATCACCACAGTCCAGATTGCTTTTCCATCATGAACGTTTCTTTATTAATGGTGAACCCATCACGCTTAACGAATGTGATGATGCCTTAATGACACTGGGAGACACGCGAACACTGCGATTACCCGCCTGGCCAAAAAATTTGGTGGACTGGTTATACACCTGCTATCTCGATGGCTACGTCGTAGTAGAAATGTCTACCCATGACTAGCACTTCTACACCCGATGCCTCCTACCAAACATTTGCTACACTAAGCGAGTACAAATGCGCTATAGACTTGGTCATTGCATCAGCAAAAGTTGAATTACTCATCTTTGATACCGACTTACAAGAAATGTCGCTTGACGACGCAAGTAGAATTAGCGCGTTAAGCAGCTTTCTCGCTGCCAGCACCCACCGTCATTTACGCATACTATTGCGCGACGCAACCTATTTAACCAGTCGTGCTGCGCGAATGCAGCGACTGTTGCGAGACTTCTCAGCGCAAATCGAAATTAGAGTAGCAGTGGAAGCAAAGGATGACAGCACTTTTATTTGCAACGATAGCGGGGTTTGTCTGTTACGACCACATTATCAGCATCTAAAATCTATCCTGACATTAGAAGATAAGCCACGTTGGCGGTTACTTCACTCCCGCTTCTCTATTTTATTTGATGCCGGCGAAGCATCTGTTGCACCTACTCAGCTGGGGTTATAACAACCCTCTTAAACACCCCAACATTTATTTTTAAAATAATCGTTGACAAGCAAGTTATTATATTAGAAAATACTAATAACGCTGATTCTTCAGCTCTTTCCCCAAGAGCTTCAGTGTTGTCTCCTCCATCCTCCTTCATAAGAGGATTTTAAGCCCAGGTAAAATTACCTGGGTTTTTTTTAACTTTCATCTATGAACCCAACCTCAAACCAATACAATTTAGCCGATTGGCTGTAAACATATTGCACAATTATTCTTCGATTTGTCACAAACTAGTATTAAATCTCGGTTAAGATGTTTCTGATTGTTAATTGAAAGGTTGGATATGATTTATCCTGATGCTTTTTTAAGCTTGGAACGTGTACGCTGGAACATGGCACAAGATGTGCCTTGGGACAAATTTGATAGCGCTTTATTAACGGATGAACAAGCCGCCACCATCAAAATGAACGCCATCACCGAATGGTCAGCATTACCGGCGACAGAGATGTTCATGCGCGATTTCCATGATGACAGTGATTTTTCTGCATTCATGTCCGTATGGTTCTATGAGGAACAAAAACACGCCTTAGTGCTGATGGAGTATTTGCGTCGCTTCCGTCCAGATATGATGCCAACCGAAGAAGAGTTACATGCGGTCCGTTTTGAATTTGACCCAGCTCCGCCTATGGAAACGCTAATGCTGCATTTTTGCGGCGAAATGCGCCTAACCCAATGGTATCGCTGCGCCGGTCAATGGCATACCGAACCAGTCATTAAACATATTTATGGCTTATTATCAGGCGATGAAGCTCGCCATGGCGGAATATATTTCCGTTATATGCAACAATCAATAGATCGATTAGGCAACGAAGCACGCGTAGCATTTGCAAAAGTTGGCGTATTGATGACCAGCGCATCACGCACCGCCAAGGCACTCCACCCGACTAACCTGCACGTCAATCAATCGATGTTCCCCAAGGACACTGTACAAAGCCATCTACCAGACCCTGCATGGCTTGAGCATTGGCTTGATAACCAGATTAAATTCGATAGCCAATGGGAAAGCAAAGTCATCAACACAATACTAACGAAATTATCCAACCTGTTTGGACGCAATTTCGCCAATACCAAAGAACTTAATCACTACCGTAAAGAAGTCGGCACAGCCGCAACAGCCACTTCATAACATCATATCCGCCTCGTTATACACAATGATGAGGCGGGTATGGAAACACGCCAAAGTCTCACACTCTGCATACACGCGAGTCGAATTCATCATATACTAAACGGCAATAAAAAAGCACCTAGGCATAATGCGCTAAGTGCTTAATGTATCTGATGGTGGCTGGAGCGGGAATCGGACCTGCGACACGCGGATTTTCAATGCCGAAAATGAAACGCAGCTATACACAACATCGTTAATAATCAAGCGCTTGCGCGCAGTCAGCCGCAGCCAAACGCACCCAAACGCACTCAATTTCCACTACCAGTGACAGAAAAGTGTCAGAAAATGGCAGCGTCTAAACAGTATAAACGCAAATCCGGATTGTGTGAATCCTGGCTATTTTCACGGGCATATTTCATAAACGTCTAAATTCAAATTCTGTCGCTATACTTGTTTCCTAACTACAAGAAGTAACCGACATGACACAAGAATCCTTACCTGCCCTCCTGGACAAAGCAACTGTATGCACGCAATTGGCAATCGCACCTCGCACTCTGGAAAACATGGTAAAAAACAATCAATTCCCCGCTGGCGTGCGCGTAGGCAAACATGTTTACTGGAGCGAGCTTGCCGTGCGCAAATGGCAGCTGCTGAAGTTCGCCAGCCAGGAGTCATGGCAGCCATAATCATCCTGAGTTGACCGTGAAACAATGGAGACAATCTCCGACGCGTGATCACAACCATCTAAGTTATCGATCATTCATTGGGTTGCTATTGGTTTACAACCTTGGTTTGCTCGGGATTCAGGTCGCGACCATGAATCCGCACCGAAGAGCAACCCTTCATGCACATCGCTATGGCTGACTGCTCATGGCGGTAAATTGCATCCTCAGGATTTGCATTTCAAAATGCAATTTATCACAAAAAGACAGCTTTACTTTCAACTCTCGGGGACCCCGGCTAACTTGGCAGTCTGGCTTCTCATTCCGTTGAATATGGCTTCTGTTATATCCATGGGAAAGTTATCCGGCAATAAGTTGCCCACATTGCTGATTACGGATTCCGTGGACTCAACAACTTCCTCAATCAATTGCTCTGCCGCTGCAGCCCCAAGCGCGACTTGCCGCGCATGGTTAATCCAATGCCGTCGCTGAATTTGCTTAATCAGGTAGTAATTGGCACTTCCCCTCACTGACATGGCAAGTTTGGCTTTATATGGTGAAATTTGATTTTTCCCTGTCCCGATGACGGGGTGGGCAGAAAGCACGTCATAGATCGGCGTGGCGCGGTAGTTGCCACCGGGGAGGTGGGCGATGCTGAAATTCTTCGCGTGACCATCGGTAGCAGCTAGCACCCAAAAAATGATCTGGGTTTTGAAGAAGTTATTCCGATCCTGCACAGCATCATTTGACCCGAGAAGCAATTCCATGATCTGAGTAATTCCTGGGCCGCCGTCAAACTGATATTTACGCAGTGGCGACGTACCCGTTGCCTGACACATGTCTTCCTGGGGCAGACGGATAATCCAGCTTCCATCGCTTGATGGGGTGCGGTCGAATCGCTCGACGATGAGGGCTTTCTGATCCTCGAAATTCTCGATTTCGCACCTCGCAACGGGGATTCCGTAAGCCTCCATGATTTTTGAGCACAGCCATTCGTTCTCCACCGAGGTACGCATATCGGCCTGCATATGCCCGACCAAGCCCAATGGCAACTTGAAGATGTGCGTTGTCGGGGTACTTCCATGGGGCAGAAACCATTGGCCTTTGTGGTGCAGCAGAGCAGTTTTTTCCTGTGCCCCCGCGATGGATAGTCTCAGGTCTTCGTCATGGTCATGTTGCCCCAAGGCTTGTACAGACGTAATGTTGCGCAGTCGTTGAGCGATTCCCGCAGTGTCCAGCACCGTGCCATTGATTTCATACACGTCGATCGGAGCCTCATCTTCGGGCAGGAGTTGTATTGCACCAACGCAGTCTCGGCCGAGTTTCGCCAGCAGTTGAAAAGCATCAATGCCGCCTGTGTGGTGACGTTGCGCCAGGCGACGGCGAATGGCGTCGTTGTCAGGAAGAAGATTGTCGAAATAGTCAGTAACGATCTGCCCTTGATAGGGTGCATTACCAGGCAGGAATGGAAGTGATAAGGATAAGGGACGGGACTGTTCATCCATGAGCCATTCATCGAAGTAACCAAGGCGTTCGCCTTGTCGAGTAGTTTCCCAATAGCCAACAGGGATACCGTTCATCCAGATGTTTAGCCTTTGCATCTTTGCATGCCGGCGCATGGTTACCAACTTTCTTTGGCTCTTGTTGGTGCAACAATACGGCCCACTTTGGCAACGGCCGATGGCTTTGCCTTTCCGATCGCTATAGCGGGGGCTGCCTTGCGGATTTTCTGAACCATGGCTTTGCCTTTAGGTGGCTGACTAGTGGCCTTGACCGAAGGAATATCACCCACGCTGGCAGCGGGAGAAGTTTTATCCAATGAAATACCAACATCCAGCATGCGCAGCACCATGAAAAGCCTCTCAATCGTCGCCGCTGCTGGATTGGCTTCAAAGTAGGCGTAACTTTGCTGAGTGATCCCCAGTTTTTCAGCCATGGCCGCCTGAGTCAAACTTTTTTCCTTGCGAAACCCCTTGAGGATCAGAGGTAGCTGGTTGAGCGTCTTGATGGAATAAATCATTTTTTCCTCCGTTCATGAGTCCTGCAACAATACAAACCTTGGGCTGTAAATAAGATTAACAGCCCCTTGCCTGTATATTACATTTACAGACGAGTGCATGTAAACATAATTAACAACTCACAGTTTGTATTTTCACATTTTCGCGACAGACTCATCTCCCACTTCGTTCAGCTAACCAGCAAAGCCAGCCAGGCCATTACCGCATGGCGTAGTTTTAGCTTAAGCGATTTGATACATTTCTGAAACCTATTGTAACCAGACCATGGTCAACAACTATTAGCCCCTGTCGTTATTTGCAATGTAGCACGTAGCTACTTAACCAAATAACCGATATGGAGATTGTCATGTTAAACCGCACAAGCAAAGCTGTTCTGATTACTGTACTCACTGGATTTATTGCTGCAACAGCAACTAGCGCAATGGCTGAATCCAATTTTGAAAAAACGCACCCACGACGTGATCAAGTCAATGATCGTGTACACAATCAGGATAAGCGCATTAACAAGGAAGTTAAAGAAGGTGACATGAGCAAACGCGAAGCTAACAAGCTACATAAAGATGACCATCAAATTCGTCAGGAAGAGCGCGATATGGCGCACCAGGATGGTGGGCACATCACCAAGCAAGACCAAAAAACGCTGAATCAACAAGAAAATGGTGTCAGTAAACAAATAGGTCAGTAATTATGCGACATTACTAATTTGTTATTGTTAGTTTGTTGGGCTAGACAGCAAGTTCATGTTGTCTGGCCTTAATTATTTACTGGTCAAATTATGCACTTATATAAAAAATCGTCAGGTCAACATTATGTAGTGCGGCATATTGGCATGCCTATGCTGCTAGGGTTGTTGTGTATAGTTACTTCGGTGCATGCGGCACCATTGGGTACGATGCAAGCTGATTTGCAGTTGCTGAATCGGATCACATATGGTGTTAATACTGACTCATTGAAGCAATATCAAGCCTTGGGGCATGAGCGTTATCTCCAAAGCCAACGAATAAGGTTAGATTGTGATCGCGAAGCGAGCCACAATCTGAACCGTTTGTTGGACAAGCCCGGCATGGCTGGGGCGGGTGTTGCTTGAGCGCTTATGGAAATATCTTTTTGACTATGCTGGCATAACTGGACGCGTTACGCATCCCACCCGCCATTTCACGACCTTCACGTTGCCATTGCAGCAACTTATTCTATTCAACTCACCGTTTTTAGTCGGCTTTTCGGGCATGTTAACCCAATTTCAGCCTTCTTCAGGGCGAGCACGGCCATACCTGCCTAGTCTGGCAGGTGGGCGGTGTGGGCTGGTTTAGCGCATGGTCTCCCACCCTGTGTCATCTGCTCTGTGTTCCCGTTTTATAGATGGGGCTGATGTGGCTAGCGGTATCGCTTTGATACGTGTGCGCACTATCTTCATCACCCCACCGCAACATTGGCAACGTATCGCTGGTCTGGGTTGCGCTGGCGGCGGATTGTTCCGTCGCCATAGGTGGGTCAGCTGTAGCTGGGTGAGTAGTTTGCTATTGGGATGCAGGTAGCCAAAGTTGCGGGCGCGGCGGTAGCCTTTGGGCAGAATGTGTTGCAGTATCAGTCGCAGGAAGGCTACACCACTCAAGGTACGGGTTTCCATTTGTTTGGTTTGGCTGTTCCGGTAACGGAAGGTGACCTGACCATGCCGGTCGGAGAGGATGTCTTTCTCCTGTATCACCCCCCGATACAGATAGCGCCCAAGGTAGATCAGAGCGTGCTGTCCAGTGCCGACGGCTTTGCAATCCACCACCCAATCGGTCGGGTAATCGTTTGGCAGGGTGAGTCCTGCTTGTCTGATGCCTGCCAGTAATTTGGCACGAAATACTTTGGCCAGGGCTTTGTGGTTAAACAGGTAGTTGCCGTGTTTATGACGCATGCGTCGCTGTTTGGGGTTAAAGGCGACAGCGGGCATGACGAGATGCACATGGGGGTGATAGTCCAGTCGGCGGTTATGGGTATGCAGTACAGTCACCGCCCCTGCGCTGCCGCGCAGCTTGTTGTCGTTTTGGCTGAAGGTGTTGACTGTTTCCCACGCGCAGCGTGTGATCAAGTCATACATGACGCGCTGATGTTGCCAGGCCAGTGTGCGCAACTGGGCGGGCACGGTGAAGGTGAGCATGAAGTAGTTGGCGGGGATGGATTTGTGTAATTGCTGGTCTATCCAGCGCTGTGATTCGTGCGCCTGGCAATGCGGGCAATGCCGATGACCGCAGGAATGTGGCAGGTAGCTGGGTGTTTGACAATCATCACAGGCAAGTTGCATCCTCGGGCTCATCTGGCTACGGCAGGTTTGAAAGGCGGTTAAGGCAGCTTGCTGGCTGGGCAATAGGTGATGACCGTGTTGTGCAAGCAGTTTAGCTGCGTAGGTTGCTACGATGTGCGCCAGTCTGATCATTTGACTTTGCCCCAATGAATGTGGAATTTCTCCATTAATTGATTAAGGCGAGTGTGTGCGCTCTGATGGCGTTGTTCGGTGAGGTGGGTGTAGCGGATGGTGGTGAGGATGGACTGGTGTCCGAGTATCTGCTGAATTTCGAGTAAATCGATGCCAGCTTCTATCAGGTGGGTGGCATAGCTGTGGCGCAGGCTGTGTGGTGTAATTCTTTTTTTAAGCCACAGTCACGGGTCACTTGACCCAAGGTGGTCTGGATACCACCACGATCCAGCGGGGTGCGTGCCAAGTGCGATTTGGCAAGACCGCCGTGTCGATTAGGAAAGAGCAAGCTTGGGTTGCGATGGGTGAGCCAGAAACGGCGCAATACCTGCAAGGTGTTCTCTGATAACGGCACCAATCGATCACGGTTGCCTTTGGCGTTGCGTACTTGCACCCGCATCCGATCCGCATCGATATCCCCTACCTGCAAGCGTAAGCCTTCGCCTAATCGTAAGCCCAGGCTGTAGAGGGTGAAGAAGAATACGCGGTAGCTCAATACGCGGGTGGCCATGAAGATTTGTTGTGCCTGGGCGACGGTAATGATGTCGGGCAGGCTATATGACTTGGGTGGTTTAACCAGATCCGCACCTGGCCAGGGTTGGCTGAGTACATGGGCATAATAGAACTTCAGTCCATACAGATCATGTTTGAGCGTACTCCATGAATGGGTATCCAGGATGCGAACAAAATAGTCGGTTAATTGTGGCTTGGTGAGCGCGTCTATCTGGTCATTAAAATACACCGCTGCGCGCCGTACGCCGTGTGAATACAAGGCGATGGTTTTAGGCTGCATGCCTCTGAGCTTGAGGCAATTCAGCAGTCGCTGGTGATTGTGCTCGAAGTGCGCGGGGATGGGTGTGGGGGCTGTCAATGTCGTCTCCTCGTGGTACAGTAATCAAAATTCCATTGCTGGGGGAGACGAAATTATGCTGCGTAATTTGATGGTTCGGGAATATTTCTCCGCGATAGCGGCTTCGTTCAACTCTATATTCAAGTGGGTGCAGAGAGTCTTAAATCTGTCAGCCAGTTGCTAGACGAGTATCAAATAATCTGCAGCCCTGTGCCTGCCAACCGATAAACCAATCTGCCTTTCAACCCACAAAAAATGGGGCAGGATATCCTGCCCCATTTTAATAATGAATAACCTAGAATTAAGCTTCGATAACCATTTGTCCTTTCTCGTTGTCTGGCTTTACGGGTTTTAGCCCAATATCTTTAACCATCTGTTTCATCGTTTTCAAACTGATCTCCGCTTCCTGTGCCCGATTTTCCAGCTTGTCGCGTTCAACTTGCAGGGTTTCAACTTGCAAGCTCAGATCATCTACCTGCACCGCTAATGTATCCGCAAGTGCCGTTAACTCACGCAGATTCTCCTGCGATGCAACACGTGCACTATGCAGTGCCAGCCGTTCAGATGCGACAGCCGAACTTGCCAATTTACATGCTTCTTGCCAAAGCTCGTTTGTCACCTCAATCAGGTGTTCCGGCACTGGGCCAGTAACTTCAACAGGTATTAAACCCCGGGTTAGCACCAGCTTTATTGCTTCTGATATCGTGGAAAAGCTGCCCTTACCGGCAATGCGGCGTACTTCCTGCAATGTTACCTTTTCGTTTCGTGCGAGCATTTCTTCAACAATCTTGACGTACTTTTCTATACACATGATGCGCTCCAATTACTGTAGTTGTAGTTAAAATGTAAATGCACTGTAGTGATGTAATTCATGTGTAAATCCGGTGTAATGCCTTTTCCACTGATTTGCACTGCAATTCACACTTACATTGCTTTACATACGCATATAGCTACGCGCAATGAGAACCCGCCATTTTTTGTTGTTATGCTGGTGGACTGCGTACTGCAGCAAGCTTCGTGATGTGATTTGGAAAGTGTTTGCGCCTGCGGAAGCAGGCGCGATGGTCGTTGTTAGCGTATAGGACGGGGTTTAATGATAATCCCAGATCCGGTACGCTGGTGTCGTTTGGGCAGCACGAATTCAGCTTCTTTGGTTTCGATGAATGCCTCCTTTCGCAATAAAGAGGCATACAGATGGGGGTTTTCGACGCACTCAATGACAACTGCATCATCGACTAAACCAGAGCACAGCTCGCAGTAGTGCATGAACCAGCCACGGTTCTGGTAACGCCCGGGCACCATAATATTTGCAATGACCAGGGTTTCACCGAGCTCCATTTCACCTGACTTGTACGTTTGCGCATAGCGCAAGTAAACCTCAAATCCGCGAAATTTTATCCAACTGTTACGAAATCGGCTCCCGGCCCGTACCGCCTCTATGAATGCGACGGTCTGTGTTTCAACGGATGGTAACTTTGGCTTACTCATGCTGACCTCCGCTTGAAATCGAATTGCACCACATTGTCTGGCGGAGATTCCGTATTTCCCACGGCCACGGTTTCTGGCTCCAGCTTAAAAAGCTCCGCCAACCTTGCGGCAGTGAGGCCCGCGGGTGCATCGTTTTCATTGAGTGTCCGGCCGTGCATCAAGCGCACCACGTCGTCAACTTTGACGTTTACGTAGCGCTGCAGCTGCACATCGGTCTTGTGTCCCGTTATGAGTTTGAGCACGGGCAGGTTGCCGTGAAATTCGAGAGCAAAGCGTGTGGCCCCGGTATGGCGAAGATCGTGCAGGTTAGCGTTTTCTAAGCCGGCACGGTCGCGCGCACGGTTCCATGCGGCTTTAAGTGATTCGTATGTGATGGGCAGTATGCGCGCTTGCGGATCCGCTTCACCCGCCCGCTCTTGCAACTCGCGCAGCACAGCAATCGCGGGTGGACTCAACGGCACGTCGCGCGCACCTGCCTTAGCATCGCCCAGCTTCAGGATGCAGCGATCCCAATCGACATCTTGCCAAAGTGCCCTGAGCAGGACTTCTGATGAACGCATGGTGGTTTGCAACAGCAGGGCCAGTGCGGGTGCGACATAAGGGTTTGTGCTTTCCTGCAAGGCGGCGATAAGCCGGTCCCATTCGGCATTACTGAAGACACGATCACGTGCGTTGTCTATCTTTGGCATGATCAGCCCGCTGGCAGGATTGCGGTTCGGTTCCGGCCAAGACCAACTGCGCTGTGCATGGTTAAACAGACTGCGTAGTCCCGCCCGTTCCAGCGCGATGCTGGAGGCACCATAACCGTCTTGCCGCATCACGTCGATCAATGACTGCAACTGATGCGCCGTCACATCGGCCATCATGGTGCATGCCAATTTGGCGCGATGCGCGTCGGTATTTTTGGTGCGCCGCTGCTGCTGATTCCGGTGCGCGTGCAAGCCTTTCGGCACCGCACGTTTTTTTGGGCAAGGGGCTAGTTCAACTTTCCAGTATGTGGTTTTAGGGGTGTTGCCCGATGCTGCAGGATCAGGCCGTCTGAGCCGGATCAGGTCGAGACCGAGGTGGCGCAAGAATCGATTGATGCGATCCGCATCCTGGCGGGCCCCTTTTAGAAAGGGTAGCCGCTCGCATGCGTAAGTTTGCAGAGCTTGTCCGACGCTGGTGCGCCAGGGTCCCTGCCCGATCGGCTTGCCCAGATTTTCCAGTGCGTGTTGCTGTTTAACGGCTGCTTTCAGCGCAGCGGCAGCACTGGCAAAACCGCTCAGGTAGATGTCCTGACCCTTGATGCGCAGGCGGATTGACCAGGTTTTACCTTCTTGATAAGGTTTAGCCATGATGGTGCACCTCCACGGTTAAACCGAAGACGTGATGCGGCCAGGATACAGCTGGGGGAAACTTAACTTGATGGGGGTGAAACAGGGGATAGTACATGAATGACAACTCCTTGGTTGGGAGTTGCGTATAGCTATCAAATTCGAATTCTGCGCATAAATTTACGGCTGAGCGCCGTTGAACGCAAGTAACCGCGGGCTGTCCGGGTCAAAACTGACAGAAAAGTGTCAGAACAACGCCTTAAAACAAGCCGGGTCCAGATTGAACCTTCTGAAGATTCATTGCAACCATTTGATTGCAATGGATTTTCTGATGGTGGCTGGAGCGGGAATCGAACCTGCGACACGCGGATTTTCAATCCGCTGCTCTACCAACTGAGCTATCCAGCCACAACAGCCCGCTATTAGACGCTAATTAACCAGCCACGTCAAGCCATTTTTACCTAGGCACCGCAACTTGGCTCATGCGCGCCTGAATTATTGCCGTTCTATGTAACAGACCTCTAGCGCTACGATGGGTATCGTAATAACGTGGGTTCGGCACCATTGCAGCAAGCTTGGCAGCCTGCGCCGAGCTTAAATTGGCTGGCTTGGTACGATAGTAATAATATGAAGCAGCCTGCGCACCGAATACACCATTACCCCACTCAATCACATTCATATAGATTTCCAGAATACGACGCTTACTCATCATTTGTTCCAACATGACCGTAATCATCGCCTCTTCGAGTTTACGCCAGGGTGTACGCTGACTCGACAAAAATAAATTTTTAGCTAATTGCTGACTAATAGTTGAACCTCCTGCAACTATCTTGCCTTTCTTAATATTTTTCTCTGCTGCATTTTGTATACCTTCCCAATCAAAACCATCATGATTCAAGAATTTACTATCTTCAGCTGCAACCAGCGCTCGCTTTAAATTGATGGAAATTTGACTATATGGCACCCATTTAAACCGTAATTCGGCATCTGGATTTTGCTGCTGCATGATGTTAAGGCGCTCATCCATAAACGCACTATTATCAGGATTATGATCGACCCACCACCAGACATGTGCAAATAACCAGAGTTGGTATAGTAAGATAATTGCTAGCAGCGCAAGAATACTGCGTTTAATCCATTTGAGTATCATAAGTTACGCAGTAAAGAAATGACGGGTTGCGTAGTGGGATGTACACCATGCCAAAGATGAAATGATACCGCTGCCTGTTCAACCAACATACCCAAGCCATCTGCTACCCGTTCTGAGCCTTGTTGCTGTGCATATTGCATAAAGGCGGTTGGCGCAGAGGCATACATCATGTCGTACGCCAGACTGCCTTGGGCAAACACACCGTCAGGCATAGCAATGGATTCCCCAGCCAGACTCGCCGAAGTGGCATTAATAACGCAATCGAATTGCATACCATTCAGTGCAGCATAATCAGCCGCCTCGACGATACCGTAGGGGGAGAACTGCGCACGCAATGTCTGCGCCTTCGCTAACGTACGGTTAGCAATCACCAGAAAGGCTGGTTGCATCGCTAAAATAGGGGCGATAACACCACGAGACGCACCCCCTGCACCCATTATAAGCACACGTCGCCCCTTTAACGCATAAGCCAAATTGACCTGTATATCGGCAATGAGTCCCGCCCCATCAGTATTATCAGCATGTATACCCAAATCCGAAAACACCAATGTATTCACTGCACCGGCTAAACGTGCACGCGCAGTGATGGTATCCGCTAACTGACAGGCGACCTCTTTAAACGGCACTGTAACATTTGCGCCACGCCCGCCATCGGTTTGAAATTGACGAACGGTGCCGGCAAAATTCTCCAGCGGTGCAAGCAGTCGTTCATAACGTATAGACAACCCCAGCTGCTCGGCAAACGCAGCATGGATTAAAGGTGACTTGGAATGGGCAATAGGATTGCCAATAACGGCATAATATTTTTCCACGAACTAGCTCATCAGATAGAATCAGAAGTCACGATTCTAACGTCATCCACGATATAGCAACAGTCTATTTATGCTTCCACGGCAAACCAGCAACTTTCCAGCCGCTTTTATACCCACGCCGCCCTTCTTCATTTTTATCGCCTTCAAAGCCTTCGAGTATATTATATACCTCACTATATCCTACAGCCTGAGCAGCAATCGCAGCACTGTTGGAACGCCCACCGGAGCGGCACATGAACATTACCAGAGACTCAGGATCAACAGACGCTTTTAATTGCGAGATAAAATCTGGATTAGCTCGCCAACCAGGAAAAGTTTGCCATTCAATATTTACTGCGGATTCGACAACGCCAACCAGATCAAGCTCAGCATGGCTACGCACATCGACAATATGTGCACTCGGCGCATGCTGACTCAAATAATGCGCCTCGCCCGGAGTCAACAAACCAGAATAAGGTAAATTAGCCGCAGCAGCACGTTCTCTGGCGGTTTGTAATATGGCACTTAAGGTCGGCATGATAATTCTCCTTTATGATAAGCACGAAGCTCAAAGTTCAGTATAGCCACAGATACAGAACACCACAAATCGAAATTTCGCACCATTTTGGTTTGCATTATTTTGCATAGCACCATATTGGTGCGCAGCATTTCACTCCGTCATAAAATTGTTTATCAACATCCTTTACATACACCAAGCTAAACCAGCATAATCACGGATATGTTTAAGCTAGTTTGATTTTTTAATTAACAATGTATTAGCATAAAACATGCTTGACTGATTGGGTAAGTTACAATTTTTAGATTATTTTTAAGCGAGGAAAACACGATGATGGTGGTTGCTGATGTAATGCAAATGGTTAAAGACAACGATGTTAAATTCGTTGATTTTCGTTTTACCGATACACGCGGTAAAGAGCAGCACGTAACTGTACCTGTAAAGCAATTTACAGAAGACAAATTTACTGACGGCCACGCTTTCGACGGTTCATCTATTGCTGGCTGGAAAGGCATCCAAGCTTCTGACATGATTTTGATGCCTGATGCAGACACCGCACGCATGGATCCATTCATGGATGAATCCACCATGATCATCACTTGCGACGTTATTGAACCTTCTGACATGAAGGGTTATGACCGTGATCCACGCTCTATCGCCAAACGTGCTGAAGCTTACTTGAAATCTACCGGCATAGGTGACACTGCTTATTTCGGCCCAGAACCAGAATTCTTCATTTTTGATTCTGTGACATGGAAAACTGACATGTCAGGCACATTTGTTAAAATCAACTCTGAAGAAGCTGCCTGGAGTTCTGGTGAGAATTACGAAGGTGGTAACATGGGACACCGTCCAGGCGTTAAAGGCGGTTATTTCCCAGTACCTCCAGTTGATAGCTTGCATGACATCCGTTCAGCAATGTGTTTAGCCTTAGAAGACATGGGCGTGCCAGTAGAAGTACATCACCATGAAGTTGCAACTGCCGGCCAATGCGAAATCGGCACTGTATTTAACACCCTGGTTAAACGCGCAGACCAAACTCAAGTGTTAAAATACGTAGTTCACAATGTTGCACATGCTTATGGCAAAACAGCAACGTTCATGCCTAAACCTATCGTTGGCGATAACGGCTCTGGTATGCACGTACACCAATCCATCTGGAAAGATGGCAAAAACCTGTTTGCTGGTAACGGCTACGCTGGCTTGTCAGAAACTGCTTTGTTCTACATCGGCGGTATCATCAAGCATGCTAAAGCATTAAACGCAATCACCAACCCAGGCACCAACTCATACAAGCGTTTGGTTCCAGGCTACGAAGCACCGGTGATGCTAGCTTACTCAGCTAAAAACCGTTCTGCATCTATTCGTATTCCACACGTAGCGAGTGAAAAAGGTCGCCGTATCGAAGTTCGCTTCCCTGATCCATCAGCTAACCCATACTTGGCATTCACTGCATTGATGATGGCTGGTCTGGATGGTATTCAAAACAAGATACATCCTGGTGATGCTGCAGACAAGAACTTGTATGACTTGCCACCTGAAGAAGAAGCAAAAATCCCTAAAGTTTGCCATTCTTTAGACATGGCGTTGGAAGCTTTAGACAAAGACCGCGATTTCTTAACTCGTGGCGGCGTATTCTCTAACGAGATGATTGATGCATACATCGAACTCAAAATGGAAGAAGTCACGAAATTCCGTATGACGACTCACCCAGTTGAATTTGAAATGTACTATTCACTGTAATTTCAGCAGCAAAAAAAGGGGCGGATTTCCGCCCCTTTTTTTATCACGCTTGTATGTTCACAGCGGTTATTCTAAACTTGGCTCATGCATAAAACTCACTTAAAACTACTGCTCCCATTATTGCTAACGAGCCTCTCCGCCCATGCCGAGATTTATAAGATTGTGGCTCCCAATGGTGAAGTAACCTACACCGACAAAGCGGTTAAAGGCTCAAAAAGACTGGATCTTGGCCCTATGCCATCATCCACACCAGTGCTTACCAACAAATCGACTCACAGCACGTCCAGTAGAAATACCAGCACACCCAGTGACTTTCCACGCATAGACAGCAATACTCAAAACCAGCGCGATAGTGTGCGCCGAAGAGTATTAACTGAAGAGTTAAACACTGAAGAGCAAGCTTTGGAAGATGCCGTTAATGCCAAGAAAGACGGTGAAACGCTACGAGCGGGGGAGAAAGCCAGCAGCCCCGGCTATTTAACCCGTATCGACAAGCTTGACCACGCTATCAAGTTACATCAAGACAACATCCATGCACTACGCAAAGAACTCAGTACTGTTAAATAGTCCAAATTTAAATTTAGCTGGCTTACAAATTGCTTAATTTAATTCAAAATGGTGCATAACCACAATTATTAGCTTGTTAAGCTGGCGTACGCCCTTGTTTGGTGCGCCATATAAATGGTATCCGCGTGATGAATCCTTATTTTGTAGGTTTAGAATGGTTAGCGACAGCGGTCATCGCGTTAGATGAGCACCGTTGCGTTCGCTACATCAATCCTGCAGCCGAAAACCTGCTCGCCTTGAGTGCAGTACAGACACATGGATTACCACTGGATCAGGTGTTTCATCAACCAACCCAGATACACGCTGCACTCGACTACGCCATCGATAACAATGCCAGCTTTACCGAACATGAGTTACACCTGCAGATTGATGACCGCACTTTGCAACTCAGCGGAACATTTACGCCAGTTGAATCACCCGCAGCAGCATTCATGCTGGAATTTCACGCGATGGATCAGCAGCTGAAAATATCACGTGACGAACACATGCTGCTGCAACAACAAGCCAACCGTGAACTCGTACGCAATCTGGCGCATGAAATCAAAAACCCACTTGGCGGCATACGCGGTGCGGCTCAGCTATTGGAATATGAACTTTCCAGCGAAACACGTGAATACACCCAAGTCATCATTCAGGAGTCTGACCGCCTGCAAAGCTTGATGGACAGGCTACTCACACCACACCGATTACCACAAATCAAAGCGCTGAATATCCATGAAGTGCTGGAACGTGTACGCAGCGTTACTTTGGCAGAAACACCCAAAGGCCTGCGCATACAACGTGACTATGACACCAGCATCCCCGACATTATCGGCGACCGTGAGCAACTCATACAAGTGGTTCTCAATATCGTGCGCAATGCAGTGCAGGCCATGCACGGACAAGGGGAAATTCGCCTGCGTACTCGCATTGCTCGCCAAGTCACATTAGCCATGAAGCGCTATCCACTGGCAGCGCTGATACAAATTATAGACAATGGGCCTGGCATCCCTGAATCCATCCGCGACCGTATTTTTTTCCCGTTGGTCTCCGCCCGTGAAGGTGGCAGTGGTCTTGGACTTACCTTGGCACAAACCTTTGTCCATCAACATCACGGCACCATAGAAGTTACTAGCGAACCCGGCAAAACCTGCTTTACCTTACTCCTACCATTGGGCATAACGCCCACTACAACTTAGTGAAATTATCATGACAAAACCAGTATGGATTATAGATGACGACCGTTCCATCCGTTGGGTGTTTGAAAAGGCATTACAACGCGCAGGCATCGCTTTTGTTAGCTTTACCTCTGTTGCTGAAGTTGAAGCTGCTTTAGCCATCAGCTTACCGCAAGTAGTGGTCAGTGACATCCATATGCCTGGCGGCTCGGGGCTGGACTTATTACAACGACTTAAGTCAGAATTCCCCAAGTTGCCAGTGATTATCATGACTGCCTACTCCGACTTGGAGTCCGCAGTTGCCGCATTTCAGGGTGGGGCTTTTGAATATTTACCTAAACCATTTGATGTCGACCACGCCATTGACCTTATACGCCGCGCCATAGATGAAAGCCTGAGGGTTGACGATGCCGCCGCTGTGCAAATAGATGAAGTACCAGAAATACTCGGTCAGGCACCTGCCATGCAAGAGGTGTTTCGCGCCATTGGGCGCTTATCACAATCACACACCACGGTACTGATTACAGGCGAATCTGGTACAGGTAAAGAACTGGTTGCTTCCGCACTACACAAGCACAGCCCGCGCGCGCGCCAACCATTCATTGCACTCAACACCGCCGCGATTCCTAAGGATTTGCTGGAATCTGAACTCTTCGGCCATGAACGTGGCGCATTTACAGGCGCTGCGGTGCAACGCCGAGGGCGCTTCGAACAAGCCGATGGTGGCACATTATTCCTGGATGAAATCGGCGATATGCCCGCTGAACTACAAACTCGCTTATTGCGTGTGCTCTCCGATGGGCAGTTCTACCGCGTAGGTGGACATCAGCCCATCAAGGTCAATGTTCGCGTCATCGCTGCAACCCACCAGGATTTGGAAACGCGCGTCAAAGAAGGCTTGTTCCGTGAAGATTTATATCACCGCCTCAACGTAATCCGCCTGCGTTTGCCCGCGTTACGCGAACGCAGTGAAGACATTCCTTTGCTTGCCCGTCACTTCTTGCAGAAGAGCGCTCAAGAACAAGCTGTCGATGCCAAAAAATTATCTGATGCCGCGATTAAACACCTAAGTCAATACAGCTGGAGTGGCAACGTCAGACAGCTCGAAAACGTCTGCCACTGGCTCACCGTCATGGCGCCTGGCAACACCGTGGACGTCTCCGATCTTCCACCAGAAATTCTCAACGCGGGACCAGCAGAAATCAGTGGTGGTGACTGGCGTGCAGCCCTGGCTCATAGCGCAGAGGCCGCGCTGAATCAGGGTGAAACGGGGATCATTGAACACTTAACCCAGGAATTTGAAAAAACGCTAATCACCATCGCCCTCAAACATACGGGCGGACGGCGCATAGAAGCAGCGAATCTGTTGGGTTTAGGGCGAAATACATTAACGCGAAAAATTCAAGAATTAGGCATGGGCGACGCCTGATTCTTGTGGATAGGTTACGAGTAACCCGACTTATCCTACCAATCGCGCCACAGCCTCGCGGTATTTGTCTGCTGTCTTAGCAGCCACATCCGCGGGTAATTCAGGCGCAGGTGGTTGCTTGTTCCAGCCTGATGATTCCAGCCAATCGCGCACAAACTGCTTATCGTAGCTAGGCGGATTGCACCCTGTTTGATAGCCCTCTGCTGGCCAGAACCTTGATGAGTCGGGAGTAAGCACTTCATCTATTAAATGCAACTTGCCTGCTGCATCCACACCAAATTCGAATTTGGTATCAGCGATAATAATACCCTTGGTTAAAGCATAAGCCGCGGCTTGTGTATAAAGCGCAATACTCGCATCACGCACCTGCGCTGCCATCTCAGCACCTAACAATTTTACCGTTTGTGCGTAATCAATATTTTCATCATGATCGCCAACCGCGGCCTTGGTCGACGGTGTAAACAATGGCTGCGGCAACTGCGCCGCCAATGCCAACCCCGCGGGCAAAAGAATACCACAGACGCTACCGCTGGCCTGATACTCTTTCCAGCCAGAACCGACCAGATAGCCGCGAACGATGGATTCTATCGGTAATGGTTGCAAGCGCTTCACCACCATCGCCCGCCCCGCTACCTGATCCACTTCATTTGGCTGCACCACTGATTCAGGTGCATCACCTGTTAAATGATTCGGCATCACTTGAGCCAGTTGCTTAAACCAGAAATGAGAAATCTCGGTCAGCATCAGCCCCTTGCCTGCAATCGGGGTAGGCAAAATCACGTCGAATGCCGACAATCTATCAGTTGCCACCATCAACAGGCGTTGATCATCAACCGCATACAAATCCCGCACCTTACCGCGAGAAAGTAATTGCAAAGAAGGGATATGTGATTCGAGTAGCGCTGTCGTCATCTTTAAAATACGGGCAAGTTTAAGATAAAACAACATTATACATTTGAACCAGCAACACGTATATTTATGTGGGGTCAGTTCTAACTTAACTACATTCAATCCGTTGCACTCATCTATCATCACTAGATCAACTCCTCCAAACCCCCTTTCTAGGTTAAAATATCGCTACTTAAATCAATGCATGGAAATCATAGTGACGCAACCTACCCAACCCTCTCTTTCGTATCGTGATGCTGGCGTAGATATAGACGCTGGCGACGCGCTTGTAGACCGTATCAAGCCATGGGCCAAGCGCACTATGCGTCCCGAAGTCATGGGGGGCATAGGTGGATTCGGCGCACTCATGGGTTTGCCTGAACGCTACAAACAACCTGTTTTAGTATCGGGCACCGACGGTGTGGGCACAAAATTGAAACTCGCATTCATGCTCAATAAGCATGACACCGTAGGTATTGATTTAGTCGGCATGAGCGTCAATGATATTCTGGTACAAGGTGCTGAACCCTTATTTTTCCTTGACTACTTCGCCTGCGGCAAACTCGATGTAGATACCGCTGAGCAAGTTATTAAGGGCATTGCTCAAGGTTGTGAACAAGCCGGCTGTGCGCTTATTGGTGGCGAAACTGCTGAAATGCCAGGCATGTACCCTGCTGGTGAATACGATCTGGCAGGCTTCGCCGTCGGGGTAGTAGAGCGTACAGCGATTATCGACGGCAGTACCATCTGCCCAGGTGATGCGGTATTAGGCCTGGCTTCCAGCGGCCCACATTCAAATGGTTACTCACTCATTCGCAAAATCATCGAAGTCAGTGGTGTGGATTTAGACAGTGATTTTCACGGTCAGCCACTACGCGATGTGTTGATGACCCCGACACGCATTTATGTGAAGCCACTGTTAGCATTGATGGCAAGCTTGCCAGTAAAAGGCATGGCGCACATCACTGGCGGCGGCTTGACCGGCAATGTGCCACGCATACTTGCCGATAATTTAACGGCCGAAATTGATGCCAAAAGCTGGGAGCTCCCGGCGATATTTCAATGGCTGCAAAAACAAGGCGGGGTAGCCGATGCTGAAATGCACCGTACTTTCAATTGTGGCATCGGTATGGTGGTTATTGTCGCCGCCGAACATGCGCAAACAGCAATAGCACAACTCACAGCAGCGGGCGAAACCGTACATCACATAGGCAGTATTCGTACTCGCGCTGCTGACGAAGAACCAACTATTATCAATCTATAAGCATTAGGAGTAAATAACATGGCACGTACAGTCAATTGCATCAAATTAGGTCGCGAAGCCGAAGGCATGGATTTCCCACCTTTGCCTGGTGAAATGGGTCAACGCCTGTTTGCTAATGTCTCCAAGGAAGCTTGGGCGGGCTGGTTACGTCAACAGACCATGCTGGTCAATGAAAACCGCCTCAATCTGGCTGATGCCAAGGCGCGTAAATACTTGATGGAACAAGTTGAAAAATACTTCTTTGGTGATGGCGCAGATCAAGTACAAGGTTACGTGCCACCAGCAAACTAAGTAACATGGCACTACCAGACCGCGTCCAGCAAATCATCATCAGCTATGCACCGTTTATCCACGGTGTCGCTACTGCTTGTTCGCAGCCGGCGCTGACACATCAATTACAACCGATGTTAGCGCAAGCGGAACAACAGGGCTGGGGCAAACTGGTAGCTGCATTGCGCCTGGTTATTGCTGGACGGCGAGACAGCGGTATTTATGCCGAACTGGATGGGGATGAGCAGATTATTGTCGAAGCCATTTTACGCGGCATTCAAGATCCGACTACATTACCTAACCCGAACCAATCCGCCGACCCGAATGCAGCCGCACCTGGATTAGCCTCCATGATAGACGCTTCCGCCAAGGGCGATGTCGCTGCATTATCAGCATTGGCCAACATGGCCGAACAAATGGTAAAGGCGGGGGGCGATATGGCGAAATTAGGTGGCTCTATGCGCCGCATCATCAATGGTGAACGCAACATTGATTTACTAAGTCGCGGCATGAGCGCCAAAGGCCGTGATTTAGTGGCAAAATTGATAACAGAACTATCTAAACCAAATTAATTCCAGCTTATCAGCCGGACATCTGGCCAGCTGATAAGCCACTTCACTTAAGCCTCCAGAACACGCTCCAACTTGAACAAATCAGCAATCTGCTCACGCTCGCGTACGAGTGTAGCCACGCCATCTCGCACCATCACTTCCGCAACACGGGGGCGAGTATTATAGTTGGAACTCATGGACATGCCATACGCACCTGCAGACATGATCGCCAGCAAATCACCCTCTTCCAATGACAATTCACGCTCATGGCCAAGAAAATCACCAGTTTCACACACAGGACCAACTACTTCATAAACAGTAGCTGGCGATGTGCGCGGATTGACTGGCTCTATGGCATGATAAGCATCATACAGAGCGGGCCGCATCAAGTCGTTCATTGCGGCATCAACGATAGCGAAATTCTTTTCCACACCCGCTTTCAAATATTCCACACGGGTTAGCAGCACGCCTGCGTTACCCACCAGCGCGCGACCAGGTTCTAACAGTATCATCTGCTTACGACCTTGCAGTTTCTGCAACAAGGCCGCAATGTAGTCAGCAACTGGCGGTGGGGTTTCATTGTCGTAACATATGCCCAGCCCGCCGCCCAGATCCAGATGTTCCAAGGTGATGCCCGCGTCAGATAGCGCATCAACTAACGCCAGTACACGATCCAGCGCGTCGGCAAAAGGACGAGTTTCTGTGAGCTGTGAGCCTATATGACAATCTATGCCAGTAATTTTCAGGTTAGGCATGGTTGCGGCAAGCTGGTAGATACGCAAGGCATCCTCGTGCGCCACGCCGAATTTATTACCTTTCAAACCTGTAGAAATATAGGGGTGCGTCTTAGCATCAACGTCAGGATTAACGCGCAAGCTGATAGGTGCAATTTTCCCCATCTCACCTGCAATCTGATTCAAACGTGATAACTCGCTGGCAGATTCCACATTAAAACATTTGATGCCATAGTTCAGCGCCTGGCGCATTTCATCAGCAGTTTTACCCACACCAGAAAATACCACCTTACTTGCATCTCCACCGGCTGCAATAACGCGCGCAAGTTCTCCACCGGAAACAATATCAAAACCCGCACCCAGGCGAGCGAATGTATTCAATATTGCCAAGCTGGGATTAGCTTTCACCGCAAAGCACACTAAATGTGACCGACCTTGCAATGCAGTATCAAATGCTTGAAACGCGCTCACTAGAGCAGCGTGATCATAGACATAGCAGGGTGTGCCATACGTTTCAGCAATGTGATTGAGCTGAATTGCGGGTAATGCAGTTAAATTCATGATGATGTCGCTTGCGTTTGAGATGGATTTTGGGGAAGATACAGTGCGCCTTTAATGCCACATGCTGACAAACTCAACAATGCGGTCAACAACGACAGACGGACAAAATACGTGAATGCGCGATTTAGCATAATGCTTACTGAATCAATAAAAGGACATAGTCTAACATGACAGAAACCGAATTTAATCAGCTAACCGACGAAACCTTTCGTCGCATCGAATCTGCACTTGAAAATGCTGATGGTGATGTCGATTTTGAGCTGGCTGCAGGCAACGTTTTAGAGATAGATTGCGGCGCGGGTGGCAAAATCATTGTCAACCGCCAGATCGCCATGTATGAAATGTGGGTCGCTGCGAAATCGGGTGGTTTCCATTATCAATGGCAAGATGGCGCATGGCGTAATTCGCGCGACGGCAGTGAGTTATTTACCAGCTTGGCGCGTATGGTGGCGGAGCAGGGTGGCGGGACGGTGACATTTGATTAAGACACATCAGATTCATGATCACCGTGCCGTGTACTCATAGCCATTACTTACGAACCAGCACTTAGCAGGCATCACGTGAATTTTAACGTCATTTCCAAATCTACAGAAATAACGGTATCATCCTCACTTACTAGGAGGATATATGCTGGGCAACTTATTTAAAGCATTCGGCAAAAAAGAACCATCACAAGAACAACCCCCTGATGCCAAACCAGATATTCCTCCGCCACCTACAGTCGATGAAGTGGTACCCGCACTTACACCACAAACACTCATAGCCACCACCAAAACTTACAGCATTAATACCAGCGAGGTTGATGCGACCACAACCGTAGTTGATGCACTCGACATCCCTACCTATGGGGAACGCAACAACCCCATTGAAATGACCAAGCGCTTTTTAGGGAGGCAGCCAATATTCAGCAACAGCCAATCCATCATTGGCTACGAATTCAGTTTGCGCAATCAACTCGACGCGCCGGTTACTGCGACCATCCAGCAAATGCAGGATGAAATGCTGATTGCCAGCATTACCGATCTGGACCTCAAGCCCATGCTCGGTAACAAAGTGGCATTCATCTCCATCTCCCCACCCATGTTAGCAAGTGACTGGTTAGTAGGACTACCGAGTTTCCATATTGTCCTGGCGTTAAATAGCACACAAATTACAGACCCCAATACCACGCTCGCCCTTTGCCAGCAACGTATCGCCGAAGGCTTTTGCATTGCCATCGACAATCCTACTTTTAGCGCTGAACAGATGCCTATTATTGCGCTAGCAAAATATATACGCTTTGATACAGAGCAATATAGCGCGATTGAACTCAGCAAACATATGATTACTACACTGGGGCGGAGCAAAGCCACAATCATCGCAAAACATGTGGAATCAGAAGATGAATATGTTGCTTACCAGTCCATGATGTTTCATGCCTTCCAGGGATATTTCTTTACCCATGCCATCCCCAATCAGGCAAAACGCATAGACAAAAATCGCGCCCACGTTATCGAACTGCTTAACATGGTAATCAAACAAGCAGAAATACATGAATTAGAAGCCGTACTCAAACGGGATGCAGTGCTGTCTTATAAATTGCTCAGCTTTATCAATTCTGCCGCCAATGGACTGACCCGCAAGCTTGAGTCCATTTCACAAGCGCTGATCCTGTTAGGCTATCAACAATTCTATCGTTGGCTGACTCTGCTTATGTTTAGCAGCGGAAATCTGGATGCTCGAGGTCGAGCACTGTTACAAAATGCGCTGATACGGGGTCGATTAACTGAATTATTGGGAGAAAATACTTTACCTGCGAGTGAAAGAGACAGCCTGTTTATCGTCGGTATTTTTTCATTATTAGATACGCTGTTAAACACGCCTATCAAATCAGCAGTTGCCGAATTAAATCTGAACGAAGCGCTCACCCAGGCCTTAGTCGATGACAATGGCCCTTATGCACCTTACCTGCGTCTGGCGATTGCTTGCGAGCAAGGTGACCAGGCTCAAATCTCAGAATTGGCTCAAGCCATACATCTGGATGTAAACAGCGTTAATGTGATGCATGTCAAAACCCTGATCTGGGCAGAAGGATTCACTGTTTAGGCAATAACTGCTCAGGTGTATTCAAATTAGCAAAGGCAGACTCATCATCAAACTGAGCAATTGCAGAATTTTGCTGTGCTTGCCAGACCTGAACCTTACGTTCCCCTCGCGCTAGGAATTCAGCGAGATTGTTCACTAAATTGCGCCGACATAACATCACCGTTGCATGCACTCTCTCGGCAGCAGCAACTACGACATCTTTGCCTGCGCTGGCAGCCAGCATCTGTGCCACCAAGTTTTCTGGCAGACTTGGGGTATCGCATGGCACCGTCAACACCCACTCGCCCTGAGCGTGCTGTAACCCAGCCAGAACACCGGCCAATGGTCCCAAATAGTCATCAGTTGCATCGCGTATCACAGGGTAACCAAAACGCTGATATACATCCACATGCCGGTTGGCACTAATCCATACAGCATCGACTTGTGGTGCAATCCGAGTAATCACATGCTGCACCAAAGGTTGCTCATTCAGTAGCAACAAGCCTTTATCACACCCATGCATACGGCGCGCTTCTCCACCTGCAAGAATAACAGCGTCAACCATGCTGCCTGGATTTAATTTTCTTATATAAGATATAGCGTTCTGTGCGATTGCCAGGACGATTACCATGCCATATTACACGCCATCCCTCACGTTGCGGCAAGGCTTCCTGACCACCATTTTCTTCCACTAGTAACATAGGGCAGGTAGGCGCATGTGTATCTTCCATCCGCAAAGTCTGTACACCCAGATAATAATCCAGCATCGCCCGTGCTCCTGCATTCACGCCCAGACTGGCAACACATGACCGACTGGGCAAATGTGGCTGCATGGATTTCATTACTGATTCATAGCCCATACGTTCATCCATAGGTCGCTCAAATAAACTCGCTGCCAAACCCCAAGTTAACGCCATTCCTGCTGCCCAGGCAATCAATGGCCGCTGTGGTGAACGCTGCATACGCAATAATAGCAACACCCACGCGATGCAATACAAAATTGCCATGACCACAGGGAATGGATGAAATTCCCCCTGATATCCTGGCTGCAACTTGTGTAAATGTGCAGATAAGGCAGCTGGAATGCCTAAATCAAACGCGCTCCAATACACCCACGCCGTAATTGCGACCACACCAAAGGTCATCATGGCAAACCAGTACAATGCGTTTGCCGCGCCGCGGCGCAGCGTAAATGTACTGCCTGCCGCCAGCCACGCCAGAGGAATCAATATAGGCAAGCCATCATCAGGTGACGGATCAACAGTAAACCCAAGCACTACTGTTAAACTCAGCCACATTGCCAATGGCAGAACGATCCCCGTCGTGGTTAATTGCTCACGACGAGCATGCCACATTGTCCACAATGCCAATGGCCACGCCGGCCATGCAAACCACGGTAGAAACTTAAAATAGTACCCTGTCCACGATTGTGCATGGGGTGACCAGAAAATAAAGCGCTCCTGTACCTGACTATGCCACCAATCAATTAGCAAGCCTGGTGACGACTGCCACAAAGCCCAAGGCCAAATCAGCAACCACGGTGCCATAAACAACACCGTTAGTCCGGCCGCCTTAGCTGTATTCCATTGCCTCCAATGCGGACTAAAAACAGGCAGTGCCAACAAAGCCAGCGCCAGTGCCAAGGTTTCCGCCACACCCACACTCATGAAACTTAGACCCAAGCCCGTGCCGACTACTGCACCACCGACATACGCCCGCCGCACCGACAACGCGGCACCATAACCCACCATCGCCACACCTGCCAGCAGTATCGTTTGCGGTATCGCCTCATGCGCACGTACCCACAACCCGACACTGCCAATTAATACCAACGCAGCTAAACGCCCATGTTCGCTACCGTATAACTCTCGCCCCGCAAAACCGGCAAACAACAATGCCAATAATACAAAAAAACCACCCGCCAGACGTGCTGCATCATGTGCAGGCAGCCAAGGCGCCAACACCTGCGCAAACCCTGCACCAATTATGCTATACAAGGGTGGCACACTCAGCCAAGGCTCACCTGCCAAAGTTGGTACTGCCACAGGCATACCTGAAAGTACGCTATGTATCAGCCCCATAGTTTCAGCTTCGTCACCTTTCCACGGTTCATGACCAATTAAACCAGGCAGCAACCAAGCAAGACACAAAGCCAGTGTAAGTAAGCTTGGTACAAATCGATAAGGTCGAACAGTAAACAGATTAGACACGCGGCACTCGCTGACGAGATAAAGTCATAATTTTACGCCAAAAAACAAAAAAGACAGCCTGAGCTGTCTTTTTTATTAACACCTGCATAATGCGCAGTTGATTATTTCATACCGTATTTTTGACGGAATTTCTCAACACGACCAGCGGTATCTACTATCTTTTGCTTACCCGTGTAAAAAGGGTGGCACTCTGAACATACTTCAACGTGCAAAGCTTTGTTCATGGTTGAACGAGTCACAAATTTATTACCGCAACTGCAAGTCACGTTAATTTCTTCATAAGTTGGATGGGTATCAGCTTTCATATTTTTTCCTAAGGTGCTGCGGCGTGTACGCAGAAAGGACGTCATTATCAGGCAAAACTTCAATATGTGCAAGGTGCAAACTTGATTTTATTGAATTTTAAATAATACCACCTTGACAGCACACCCATTTAGCCCGCATAATGCGCGGCTTCGTAGTATGTTGGTGATGTAGCTCAGACGGTTAGAGCGATGGATTCATAACCCATAGGTCGGCGGTTCGATTCCGCCCATCACCACCAAGACCTATAAGGCTTTGCGCCTATTTAGCTTATCTAAACACCTATGCCATTCACAACCTGTTCACAGTGAGACACCAACAGTGTCGCTGTGCTCCACTTAGTGAGTAAGATTATGGCTACAGTTCGCAAGCTTCCTTCTGGTAAATGGAATGCCCAAATTAGAATGAAAGGGCATCCACAAGCATCTAAATCATTTCCAAGTAAATCCCTAGCAGACAAGTGGGTCAAGATTACTGAGTCTGAAATGATTAGGCATATCTACACCAAAACCAACACTACCACACTAGCAGAAGCATTAGACCGATACAGGCTTGAGATAACCCCTAGTAAGAAAGGGGCTAAGATAGAGCTAATCCGAATCAATCAATGGCTACAGAATCCACTAGCACAAAAGCCCCTTGATACATTAAAACCTTTGGACTTTGCCAAGCATAGAGACAGCAGATTACAGGCTGGAATAGCCGCTTCTACAATTAGATCAGAACTTGCAATCATTTCACACCTATTCACAATTGCGGCGAAAGAATGGGGAATGTCTTTAGTTAATCCAATAGACAATATTCGCAAGCCCAAGGCTGACAATGCAAGAGACAGAAGATTAGACAGGGATGAGCTGATTAGATTGTTAGCTGCTTGTTCTTTGTCTGATAGCCACTTATTGCCATACCTTGTTGAGTTTGCAATGGAAACAGGTATGCGGTTAGGTGAGATACTTTCTATTACTTGGGATATGGTTAATTACACCGATAAGACCATAAAGCTTAACACCACCAAGAATGGAGATAGCCGCACTGTTCCCTTATCTAGTCATGCAATACACCTGCTAAAGACCATTCCAAGAGACATTAAAAGAGATAACGACAATCTCTATAAGCCGACATCGGAGGATGTCTATATATTCTATACTTGGAAGCGAAGCGACAGCATTAAAAGGTCTTGGCATACTGCATTAAATAGAGCGGGTATAACTAACTTTCATTTCCATGACCTAAGGCATGAAGCCACAACAAGATTCTTTGAAAAGGGATTTAATGTAATGGAAGTAGCATCTATAACAGGACATAGAACATTACAAATGCTTAAAAGATATACTCATCTAAAGGCTACTGATTTAGCTGTAAGACTTCACTAAGAGACCATCGGTCTCGCTACGCTCTACCTTAATACTTACTAGTTATTATTATTATAGGTATAAGTAGCAATACTAAGGGAGTTATTTCTAATAATAAGTCTGTATGCTTTATTATATAAGGCTTACAGCCATTTTCTACTTTAGAAATAAGGGGGTAATAATGATTACAGAATATCATGCTATGGAATCACTCCGAATAGCTGTTGTACTACTAACTGGGTATGGAGCAGGAAGAATTAATAATGAGGACAGAGGCGCTAGACTTTTCTGGCTTGGTGTTTTTTATGGACTCCTGCTGATAATACTAGTCTTTCCACCTAATGAGCCACTAGACTGGATGCCAGATTGGTGATTGGATTTATTATATAAAGCTTACAACCATTCAATACTTTGTAAATAAGACACTATAAGAGTGTCGCTACGCTCTACCTTGGAAGAACCCTGCTTCACCTTTACCTTTACCTTTACCTTTACCTTTAAGAATAGCTTTTAAGAATAATTGGGTAAAGTAATTGGTATAGCGGCATACCGAAAACAACAATCATTATTAACCAAGTCAAAATAAGCGCAACCCCTCTTATAAGCCGCACTATCAGTCCATCATCCTCTATAAGCCATGCTTCTGGAAACTTCCAACCTTTGTTGTCTTTCATGTCTCAAAAACTCCACCAGGCTTGCTAAAGACACTATTAAAAATAGATTACCAATAAATCATAGAGTTACATTAACTGGCATAAATAATGCTTGACAACATAAGCTTTTGATGATATAATAGTTATATTACACTTGAAAAAGGCGAATAAATACATCATCAATTAAGTGATTAAAAAGATTATACAACAACTAAAGGAGAAGAGCAAGTGAATTCAATAAAAAAATTACAAGAACATTTAATCTGGTTATTAGACATTATGGCTGTTATCAGAGAGCTTCATTCTCAAGGGCTTAGTCAGTACCAAATAGCAGAATGGTTAAAAGAGCATGGCTATCAGAACAGCAAAGGCGAAGTATCATGGCAACAGCATTATGTTTCCCGATTGATGAGGGCTAATCCTTGAGCAGCTATAGTCCAGACAGAAGGAGCTGGTCTGACAAATACATTTCCGCACAAAATACTAGCGCCTATCACATGCTGCATGGGAGGGGGCTGGTGCCCTACTGCAAACACCCTGAATTCGTTTGCGCATCAGACTCCCAAGATATGAAAGATGGTATAGATGCCCTAATGATATTGGATGGTGTAGAGATATGGCTAGCTTACAGAGCAAGAGGGAATAGAAATAAAAAATACTACCCTACCGATTTTGTTCTAAGAGATAAAGAAATATACAAAATACTAGAAGGGAAATATCAGTCATCTTTTCTTATTTATTGCCTTGCTGATGAAGATGATTCCAAGTCAACCCTAGAGGATGTTTATATTATTGATTTAGCCTTAGTTGGTGAGAACCTAATGCACAATGAAGGGTGGATGAGGTGGTTATGGACTGGCAGTTTCAAGGAGGAAGTCAAAGGGGGGCTACCATATATGGTAAATCCTGTTGGTGTTAATGGGTATGGTTTTCCGACAGCTAGGAGCAACTGGTCTAAAGAAATTTGTTTCAAAGCCAAAATGTCAGGCTCAAGATTTACCATAAGCATACCGAACATTATCTATCCATACTTTCACAGCATAGGAGAATACAACAGGCACATTGAAGAAGCGCGGGCTTATGCCAGAGAACAAGCTAAGGATTTATGCGACATGCTAGGTTTAGGCACCCATGACTTCATGAGGCAAATGTATGAACTATGATGAAGCCATAGGAAGCTCTAAAATCGATTTAAATGAAGAAGTCTATACAATCATATCAGAATATGAGTTAAATGCAACAGAGAGCATCCTAGAGCCTTCTGTAGGGGTCGACAACAGCCAAGGCTTTTACAAGTACTTAGTAACAGATAATAAACATCTTCTAGGTGTATGCAACAAGGTAATGAAGGAATGTTATACAGTCAGAGAGTTAAGCACAAGAGCGAAGCAAGGAAAGGCAAGAACAGTAATTAGAACCCTAGTTATAAGTTCAATCAAAGTCTTTGAGAAAAACCCAACCAAATGGCAAACAGTAAGCTTAAATAAAAATGACTGGGATAAAGGTGGCAGATATTACACCTTAGGGTTAAAGGCTGAACAGTTAAGCAAGGCAATACAGAGATTAGAAGAAAATGGTTATTGTGAGTTAGTTAAAGGTAATCAACATTGGAATCCAGATAAGAGAAAACAGACAAGGTTTAGAGCAACAGCGAAGTTAATAGAAGCAGTAGATTTAGTTAATTTAGCTAAAGACAAGCACAGATACAAGTCAGCGAAGGATAGACCAAGGATAGAGTTAAGGGATACCGATAAACAACCTATAACAGTAGCAAGACTACCCAGTCATATTGCAGAGTGTCAGAGGCTCTTAGAAAAGTATCAAGAGCTTCTAGACACTACTATCATCAGCTTACCTGCTGAAATAACAGGAAAAAAGGGAGACATTTTTAAAGGTGAATTCACCCCTTATGATAAATATGTAAGAAGGGTATTTAACAATGGCTCTTGGGATAGAGGCGGTAGGCTGTCTGGTGGATTATGGCAGGGCTTTTCTAAAGAAGCGCGGCTTACCATACTGCTTGATGGTCAAGAGGTTACAGAGATAGACATAAGGGCTACATTTCCTATCTTGGTCTATCATTCATTAGGCATTGATTATTGGGGCGATCTAAGTAATGAGGAATGGATAGAAGAGGTAGACCCTTACTATATAGAAGGATACACAGGAGAAGATCACAGAAAGGCACTCAAGAAGATTTCTAGCTCATTAATCAATGCAACCAATGAAGGGAAAAATCAGGGGTGGCTTACCCGAATCATCAGAAAAGAAAACATCTCTAAAAGAGTAAATGAAGAAGCCCCAGAATTAATAAAGAAGCTTATAGCTAAGCATCCACAAATACCTTTCTTTAATGGAGAAGTAGGCAGCACTATGATGTTTCTTGAGAGTGAAATAGCCTTAGCTGTAATCAAAGAATTTACCAGACTAGGCAAGCCTGTTCTTACAGTTCATGATAGCTTTATTGCTAAAAAGGAAGATAAACATTTACTACATGAAACAATCATTAATGCTTATTATAAGGTAACTGGATTTACCCCATTTTTAACTTAACTCAAAGGTCATATCATGAGAGATTTGAAAATCATAATATTGCTACTAACCCTTGGGGTGACTGGGTGTGACAACACCACTAAAGCACCACCCACCCCCCTACCAATAACCCCTACTTTACCAACCACCACTACATCAACTGGAATTGGAAGATTCCAAATAGTATTTAATCCACAGATGAGGGCTGATACATTTTTAATAGATACTCAAAAAGGTCGGATATGGCAACAAACCCAATTTAGCGATTTACCAGGAAAACCAAGCGCATGGGAAGAAATGGATGTGCTAGATGACACAGGGGAAATTGGGACAACTCACATGCAGTTTTTAAAAGACAATACCAGCAAATAACATTTATAAATTAAATTGTTAACCTTTATCACATGTAAAATATGAAGGACACATCATGACCACCAAAAGCACCCTAATTCTATTTGCGGCATTGTTCATCTCTTCCATTTGTTATGCCGATGTGGATTACACATGCCAGAATAATTGTATTGGGCAAGGCTCAACATATCAGTATTGCCAGCAGGCATGTTCCTACAATAATAATAATGCTCAAGGCTTACAAGGTATGGTCTATTCAAGTACAGCCTATCAAAAACTTCAGCAACAGCAATTTGAGAACCAACAAACAGCAGCACAGAATCAGCAATTAATACAAATGAGAGAGTTAGAAATGGAAAAGTTGCGCCTTGAAAATGAAAAGCTAAAAAGCGAAATAAATAACAATACAAATCAATAAGTTATATTACATAACAAAGAGCAACCTATACAAATCAATAACTTACAAAGTTATATCTTTTGAGAAATCTAAAAATATTATAAAAAATATCAAGGTGCCTTATGTAGATAATAAGCAGGTGCACATTTGCCCCTACCCACCCCTTCATTCCCTTGCCGATAGCCCTACCTTGGAACAACTAGTGTTACCTATTTCATTCACATTCTGTTCACACTAACATCATTCATTAGGTTATAATTGGCTGTTGGTTAATGTCTAACCAATTGAATAGTAAGGTTATATTTAGTAGAGCGATGGATTCATAACCCATAGGTCGGCGGTTCGATTCCGCCCATCCCACCACCCTGAACAATTTATATTTCCATACCGCCTACATACGCATGATCAATTTGCATACAGATCACATGCGCTGCGCCATATCTAGCAATTGCCAAACTACCCATTTGTAATAAAAAACACCTAAAAACCAACGGCTCTTAGGTGTTAATTGGGTCAGTAGCGAGAATCTACAGGAAATCTTTAATTACAAACCCGCTTCTTTTTTTAGATGCATAATTGCAACACCTACTTCACCCGACACTTTTGTATATCCTGTGCCATTACCCAGCATTGCCTCTGCTTCAGTAAATTTTTTCGCATTAATCGCCGCAGCAACTTTAGCCGCCTCAGTATGAAACGCCGCATGCTTTTGAATACATTCTTTATAACTCGTTAACGCTCCAAATTGTGCCTTGGCTTCGCCATGCAACCACTTACCTAATTCACAACAATTATCTTTGGCGATTGTTGCGGCATCCATCTCTTCTTTTTTAGTAATCGCACTACGGAATTTTGTTTTCCATTCAGCATGCTTACCAACTGCACTCGTCAAATCCATGATCATCCCTCTCGCAAATTAAAATTAGCTGTTTTATTAATAATTTTTCCCAAAACATGAGCCGTAAAAAACGAATCAGTTATGACCACCACAATAACCACTTTTTTGTAATGGTGAATGAAAGATTACCACTAATTTCATACAAATTAAAGATAATTGTATACAATTTAACAAGCAGATTCACACATTAAGTTAAGCCGCGCTTGACCCAACATTATTTCACCAACTGAAAATCCAGCACCTGCATATTCATCACCAAACCTGCATCCTGTATAGGCAAAACGATAGCATCCTGTCCAGAATGATTGTGGTGTGAATGCCACCAGCCTGGCGGCGTGATAAATGTAGCGCCAGGAACCCACATGGCTTTGATAGGGTTCACAATATTGCCATCAGCATCCACATCTTTACCTATGAGCGTATAAGTATCTTCACCTGCGGATACACAATGATCAATTGCTATCGAGTTATGTCTATGTGGCTTTTGCACTACACCTTTCGGCAAAATGTTATAAAGCGACCACAAAGTATGAGTCAATGTCATCGTCGAGGGGAAATGTGGGTTAGACAACAATATGCCAACACGATTTCTATCCTCACCCATAGCACGAACTTTATTGAGCTCCTCAGTAATGCGCTCTTGTGTGTAAAGTACAGGCTCAAAACGTTGCTCAGTTGGTGTCACGCCCAGATAGCGCATCAATGGCGCATCATTCACCCAAAACAGCACGGTATCTGTGCTGGCTTGATGCAAGGCAGACTTGATCGAGGGCAGAGTGAACAAGTCACCAGTCTTCCAAAATATCGTGCCAAAATCCATCTCGGTACTACCTGCGCCGCTAATAACAAAGTACATCTGTGACGCAGCAATAAAATCAGTTTGCAATTGCTCGCCAGCACAAATACGAAGATAGCCCGCATAAAGATTAGGTGTAGTCGCAGCATATCGGGTTTGCAAACTTGCGGACAAATCAAATGGAATCAGCCGTGTTGGGCCATCCGCGTGCAGGGTATTGGGATAACCAACCACCTCGATTTTAGGCATGGACGGATTGACCGCCGACATATATTCTTTGAAATCAGCTTGAGCTTCCCAGATTTGGGGTTGGTCTAATACAGTTGCGGCAATTGCGGACATAGCGTGTTCAGTAAGGCGAGTAATAAAAACGTAATTTTACGCGAAATCCACCATAAAATACGCCCTTAATAATCTCAAAAACAACACCAAGTAAAAATCACAGCTCTGCCATCATCGCTGAATGCTGCTTGGAGATTATGGCAGAGCTGATTGAGCATTGAGGTTAATAATCAGGCGACTGCTTTTTTAGTTGCGGTTTTCTTGACAGCAGGTTTCTTAGCTGCACTGGTTTTAGCAGCTGGCTTTTTAGCAGCGACTTTTTTAGTTGCTGCGGGCTTCTTCGCTGCTGTCGTTTTGCTGGCCGCTTTCCTGCGCGCTGGTTTACCTTTACTGGCGCGATCCGCAAGTAAAGGTAATGCGATTTCCAGAGTTACTTCATCTGGCTTGGTATCTTTAGGTATGGTGGCATTTACACTACCATGTTTGACGTACCAGCCATAACGACCTTCGTTCAAGGTAACTGCCTTGCCATCTTCAGGATGATTACCTAATGGCTTACCTACAGGCGCGCCTGCACGAGGTGCACGCTCCATCAGCAATACTTCCAATGCTCTAGGTAAAGCGATAGTGTAAACATCGTCATCTTTAGGGACGGACTTGAATTTGCCGTCATGCTGCAAATAAGGGCCAAATCGTCCAATATTGGCAACAATAGTCAACCCGGTATCTGGATGCGTACCCACCTCACGCGGCAGCGATAACAGTCGCAATGCGGTAGGTAAATCCGCTGCTTCGTGCGGCACAGTTTTTGGCCAGGATGCGCGACGTGGCTTGATTTTTTTATCTTCTGGCGTTGCACCTACCTGAACGTACCAACCATAACGCCCGTTCAGCAATAAGATATCTTCGCCAGTGGCAGGATCGCTGCCCAGCACCACAGGACCTTCTTCATTGCCGCCATGTAATGGCCGCGTATAGTCGCAAGTAGGATAGCCAGAACAACCGATAAACAAGCCGCGCTTGCTGGCTTGCAGAAATAATTTTGCGCCACACTTAGGGCAGGGCTCATCTTCTATCGGACAGCCACGCTCTACATCCGCTTTGGCAGTCAGCGTGCTGGAAAAGCCGTCCCAGAACTCATGTAGCAGAGGCAGATACTTCATCTCACCATTCGCCACATCATCTAGCTTATCTTCCAGTTTTGCGGTGAAATCATAATCTACGTAAGATGTAAAATGCGTAGTTAAGAAACAATTGACCAACCGGCCTGTGGGCGTAGGCGTGAAACGTTTCTTATCCAGCTCAACATATTCTCGGTCTTGCAAGGTAGAGATAATGCTGGCGTAAGTTGAAGGGCGACCAATACCATATTCTTCCAAGGTCTTTACCAGACTGGCTTCTGTGTAACGCGGTGGTGGCTGGGTAAAATGCTGCTCGCCGCTTAAATTATCAACCGATATCGTTTCACCCTCAACCAACACAGGCAGTTTCGCCTCATCTTCTTCCGCTGCATCATCCTGATGTTCTTGATAGACCGCAATAAAACCCGGAAACACCAAGGTTTGCCCGTTGGCACGGAACAAGTTGGCAGGACTACCTACTGCAATATCCAGACTTACAGTATCAAATTGTGCAGGCGCCATTTGGCAGGCGAGGGTACGCTTCCATATCATTTCATACAGCCGCGCCTGATCTAAAGTCAGGAACTGACGTACAGAATCAGGCGTACGTGCAATCGCTGTCGGACGTATCGCCTCGTGTGCTTCTTGCGCATTCTTAGATTTGTTACGGAAATACACAGGTGCAGCTGGCAAGTAATCCGCGCTGAAATTCTTCTGAATATAGCCACGCACATCTTCTATCGCTTCACGTGCCAAATTCACCGAGTCAGTACGCATATAGGTAATTAAACCCACAGCACCACTACCGGTATCTATACCTTCATAGAGCTGTTGCGCGGTACGCATGGCACGATCAGTGGTCATACCCAGCTTGCGCACGGCTTCCTGCTGCAACGTAGAGGTCGTGAATGGCGCCGCGGCATTGCGTGATTTGCGTTTCTTTTCGACGCGAGTGACTGTACCGGTGTTAAACGGTGCCAGTTGGTCAAGTATGTTCTGTTGCGCGTCCACAGTGGGCACGCTGAATTGCTCCAGTTTCTCACCCGCGAACTGTACCAGACGCGCAGAAAACGGCTGGCTGGCTTTGTGACTATCGAGGTGGATACTCCAGTATTCACGCGCAATAAATTTCTCAATCTCAAGTTCCCGCTCGACTATCAGCCGCAACGCAGGACTTTGTACGCGTCCTGCGGATAGCCCCGGGCTGATTTTGCGCCATAGTAGCGGTGACAAATTAAACCCGACCAGATAATCCAATGCCCGCCGTGCCTGTTGTGCATCAACCAGCGGCATAGCAATTTCACGCGGATTATCCACCGCATGCTGTATCGCACTTTGAGTGATTTCGTGGAACTCTATCCGAGAGACAGGCTTCTTCGGCGTGATTTTTTTCTCCGCCAGTATCTCTGCCAGATGCCAAGCAATCGCTTCACCCTCTCTATCCGGATCGGTTGCAAGCAAGATGCGGTCAGCTTTTTTTGCTGCGCGCAATATGGCGTCGACATGCCGCTCATTACGTTCTATGAGCTGATATTTCATGGCGAATTCGTTATCCGTATCTACCGCACCCGTTTTCGGCACGAGATCACGAACGTGACCATAACTAGCAAGGATTACGTAATCGGCACCTAAGTATTTATTAAGCGTTTTTGCCTTGGAAGGCGATTCTACAATAACGAGCGTGGACATGGGTTTAATGTACAGGAAGACCAGTACCGTCGTTAAACAGCATATCTTCTAAAAGTGAGTAATCTTGATTGGGGTTTTGACTCCACAACACCATGAGCGCTATCCATTTGATTTTTTCCAGACTCACTTCATCTTCATCAAGCGCAAGGATACGATCTATCACCCACTCACGCTGTAACGGATTCAGTATGCCTGCCTGTTCCAGAAACATCAAAAAACCACGGCTGGCGGTATCTATACGAGCCAGCTCTTCCTCAGCGTAAATGCGCACACCCGAGTGCTGCGCCAGACTGGTAGGGTACTGTGACGAATTAAGCGCACCTAAATCAGCGAACCAGTCTAATGCCTGATTGACCTCCAGCCCATTAAAACCAGCTGCATGCAATTTTACCGTAAGCGCGTCCCTGTCGGGTGCCAGCTCGATCTGTGGGTAGCTCTCAAATAAAAAAATCAGAATTTCTAGCATAGTCATTTAAAATATTCGTTGGTACATGCCGCCAGGGTGTGTTGCCACTTGCCCCATCAGCTCTTTTTCTAACAGCATGGCGGAAAGCGTTTGCGCCGTCAACCCGCTACGCATAATGAGTGTGTCAATATGGCAGGGCTCAAACCCCATTGCATCAAATAGAGGGTCGCTTACTTCCGCCTGCACAACACTAGGAACAGCATCCGTTTGCCAGCGTAGCTCATCCAGAATATCCTGCGCACTTTCTACCAGCTTTGCGCCTTGCTTGATTAAATAATGGCAGCCACGCGCCACAGGTGAATGTATAGAACCGGGGATCGCAAACACTTCACGCCCTTGTTCAGAAGCCAGTCGCGCAGTAATCAGCGAGCCACTTTTCAACGCTGCCTCAACCACCAGACAACCTAATCCCATACCGCTAATAATCCGATTTCGACGGGGAAAATTACCTGCAATTGATGGCGTACCTAGTGGAAACTCGGAAATTATTGCACCTTGTGCGACGATTTGATGCGCCAGCGCTTTGTTGCTGGCCGGATAAACAATATCCAAACCCGTACCCACGACCGCCACTGTACTTGCAGCGCCTAGCAAACCACCTTGATGCGCCGCCGTATCCACACCCAATGCCAATCCACTCACGATAGTCAAACCCGCATCAGCCAAACTATGCGCAAAATTTTCCGCATTAAGCCGACCTTGTGGTGTCGTACTACGGCTACCGATAATAGCCAAGCTCGGTTTGTTCAATAATTCCCGCCGCCCTTTAACATACAGAAGCGGCGGGGGATCGGGGATTTCTAACAGTCGTTGTGGGTAATCACTATCCGCCAAAGTGACCAAATAATTATCAGACTGCGCCAGCCAGTCCAATGTCGGCGCAATAGCATCGGTATCAACGCCAAGGGCAATACGTTGCGCCAAGGCGACAGGCACATATAGTTTCAGTGTGCTGACTGTAGCGGCATAAATCTGCTCGGGACCGCCCAAAGCGGTGAGCAACTTGCGATATGAAAGTGCACCCAGCCCGGCTGTCAGTGACAGGCCAAGCCAGGCGTTACGTTCTGCGTCGTTCAAACTTTACTCAAGGATTGCGCACAAAATCTAATTTGCTGATAGGACGAGTGGTTTGCATAATTAACGCATACGAAACCTTATCAAACACACGATACACCATCACCAGGCCAGAGCGCGCATCAGGTAATGTAATATCTTCTACTTTGCCACAGGAATCCCCGCCAGATACAGTACAGTTAAGCCGTGCATTAGCCACGCTGAGTTCATTTTTCAAGTTGCCGCCATTTTTATAAGCAGCTAACACCGTACCTTCATCGACACCATCGCGCGAACCTTTGTTAATAATTATGGTGGCAAACTGCCCCGCTTCAGTCATACCACCAGAAACGGAAATCACTTTCCCGTTAATATTACTGCCAGATACATGTGGTACATAACGGAAAGAATAATTATCATCCGCAGGAATCAACCTGTCTCTGGCCTGGACTTCTTGTACTGCAGCAGTAATCAATACCCGTTGCGGATCACCTTTCACCTGTGTACGCGCTTCACCGAGGTATTTCACCTCATATCCCAACACCTCTTTAGTATCCGGGTCAATTAATGCATTACCCGGACGCAATATTTTCCAGTCCGTTGTGTCACTACCGTCATTCGTTGCATAGGCCAAATCACCCGCACCCAGCATCATCCGGTCTTCTTGCGCCGCCAATATACGCGGTGCTTTATCCAACGCACCCTCGCCCATCACGAACGGCTGTTTAATAAAAGCATTAATCGCTGATGCAGGGATAGGGGGAATCCCCATTTCATCTATGCTGGTAGCACGCATAGTCGGGCTGAGCTTCACAGTCTGTAGCATGCCTGAAGACTGCAGGGATAATCTTGGGGTTTTGCCACTGAGATCCAAAATAACAATATCACCGGGATATATCCAATGCGGATTTTTTATTTCAGCTTTATTCATGCCCCAGATCTGCGGCCATTTCCACGGGTCTTTCAGAAATTTTCCTGAAATATCCCACAGCGTATCGCCTTTGACAACGGTATAACGGCTAGGCGCGTCTTTCTGCAGCTGCAATTCATCAGCATAACTGGTCATACTCATCAGACCTGCCAATAAAACTGAAATCCCTAATTTATACATTATTTCCCCTCGCGCTTAATTGATTATGATTTGACACTATATTTTAACTCTACCCGCAACCATCGTATAATAGCTATACATTTTTCCAATTCTGCATCTAATTATCTTTGCAGGCAAGCACTTATGGCTAAACTCTCGATTTTACGTTACCCAGACTACCGTTTATACACGGTAGCACAACCCGTTGCTAAAATAGATGCGCGAATTAAGCAGCTGGTTGCTGACATGGCTGAGACTATGTATGACGCGCCGGGCATAGGCCTGGCTGCTACACAAGTCGATGAGCATATACAACTGCTGATCATCGATATCAGCGAAGAACATGATGATTTACGCGTATTTATCAACCCTAAAATCCTCACTGCTGACGGTAGTGCTGTGCATGAAGAAGGCTGCTTATCTGTGCCCGGCATCTACGACAAAGTAACTCGTGCTGAAAAAATCACAGTAGAAGCCATGGATCTGGACGGCAAAACCTTTACCCTAGAAGCTGACGGCCTGATGGGTGTATGCATACAGCACGAAATGGATCACTTGCTGGGCAAAGTATTTGTCCAATACCTCTCGCCACTCAAGCAAAGCCGCATCAAGAACAAGCTTAAAAAGCGTGTACTTGAGACCATGTAATGCGAGTAATTTTTGCAGGCACGCCTGAGTTTGCTCGTGTTGCACTCACCGCCATACACAATGCGGGTCACGAAATAGTTGCTGTGCTGACCCAGCCTGACCGTCCCGCAGGACGCGGCATGAAGCTGACACCTAGCGCTGTAAAACAGGAAGCGATACACCTTAACATTCCCGTATTGCAACCATTGACGTTAAAAAGCAGTGACATACAACAGCAACTCATCACACTCAACGCCGATGTTATGGTGGTTGCTGCATATGGTTTGATCTTGCCGCAAGCCGTACTGGATATGCCCAAATACGGCTGCCTCAATATTCACGCATCCCTGCTCCCGCGCTGGCGCGGTGCGGCGCCCATACATCGCGCCATACTGGCTGGAGACAGCACTACAGGCATCACCATTATGCAAATGGATGCAGGTCTGGATACGGGTGCAATGTTAACCACCGAAACTATCGCCATCGCTGATGACGACAGCACAGGCAGCCTGCATGACAAGCTAGCGACACTGGGCGGCACCATGATAGTGGAAACGCTAGGACAGATCACTGAGCTTACCCCAGTGCCGCAGCCAGAAGCAGGTGTCACTTATGCCGCAAAAATCACCAAAGCCGAAGCACTGCTGGATTTCAATCTGCCAGCACAGCAATTAGCTCGTAACATTCGCGCCTTTAACCCCGCCCCAGGTGCCTATTTCCTTGCGCAGGAAAAAATCATCAAAGTATGGCAAGCCCACGTAGTAGACCAATCCGGCACCCCTGCCAAATTAATCAGCGCTGACGCGCACGGCATCACCATAGCCTGCCAGCAGCAAGCCCTGTGTATCACTGAATTACAGCCAGCTGGTGGCAAGCGGTTATCTGCCGCACAATTTATCGCTGGGCCTGGCGTTGAATTTCTGAAAAACACCATCATCTAATTACCAGTTTCAAGCACCTAGTTCAGGGCATGCTGTTTTTGCCCTGGAACGCTTCCATACAGGAGAAAACATGTTAGATAACTGGTTCAAGACCACTGTTTTAATGGCAGGCATCGTCGTTTTATTTGCGACGGTGGGCATGTTGCTGGGTGGCAAAAGTGGCATGTTAATCGCGCTGGCATTTGCAGGCGCAATGAATATCTATGCTTACTGGTTCTCCGACTAGGCCGTCTTGAAAATGTACAATGCGCAACCTGTGGATGCATCTACCGCGCCTGAGTTTTACGGCATGATAGCCGAACTGGCTCAACGTGCTGGCCTGCCTATGCCAGCGGTTTATATCATCGACGAAGCTCAACCCAATGCCTTTGCCACAGGGCGCAATCCTGAACACGCTGCCGTCGCAGCGACCACAGGCATTATCCGCATGCTCAGCCCACGGGAATTACGCGGTGTAATGGCACATGAGCTCACCCATGTAAAAAACCGTGATACGCTCATTTCCACCATATCAGCGACCATAGCCGGTGCGATTTCCGCTATTGCTCAATTTGGCATGTTATTTGGTGGTGGCAGTAACAGCCAGGGTGAGCGTAACGTACACCCAGTAGTAGCAATCCTGATTATGCTGCTTGCACCGATAGCTGCGATGTTGATACAAATGGCGATTTCTCGTGCGCGGGAATTTGGTGCCGATGCTGGCGGTGCAGCGATATCAGGTGACCCGGAAGCACTGGCTATGGCATTACAAAAAATCGAAGCCTATGCTCATGGCACACCCATGGAAACAGCCGTACTGCATCCTGAAACGGCGCAAATGATGATAATCAACCCGCTCAGTAGTGAAGGTGTGCAAGGCCTGTTTCGTACTCACCCCGCCACAGCTGAACGTGTTGACAGATTAATGGCCATGCGTAACAGCGGGCTGCGCTAACCAGTTCACGACATCATCCAATAACGCCGTAGTAGCCTGATCAAACGCAGTCGCGGCACCTGCTGCGTCATACGTTTTCACCGCTGCAGTTTGTTCAAATATCCGCTGTGAAATCAGCATATGCTGTTGATTATCGTACAAGGTGAAACGCATACGCACGTATACCTGACCCGGTTGCGTACTGGCATCATGATAAAAGCTCAGCAAATCTGCCGTGAGCAATCTATCGGCAATCACATCACTGTCATCAGGCACAATATTGGCATAAACCCCACTATTGCTTAAACGACTGAACAGCAATTCATTCAATCGACTGCTGGGTCGCTCACTCCAACGTGCCAATTGATAGACTGCACGCGTATTCGCAGTGCGCGCAAAGACCAACTTATCATTGTCATCAAAGCTACTGGTCCGTATCGGCGCAACCATCAAGGTCTGCGACTGCTGCGCGCTTGCCGCAGACGCACTGTGAGCATCCAGCAAAATATAAGTCGTACTCGGTCTGGTTTCACCACCTAAATTGACGCACCCAGCCAACATCAGTACCAATATCAATGACTTCATTTTTCTTCCCCTGGCGCGGCATCAGATTTGCCGGCATTAAACAACAGGTCTCGTGGATTTGCGTAGCGCTGACTGGTCTCGGTAATCGCATCACTGCCATCACGGACATCTCGACCTATCTGCTTGATTTGATAATTTGCGGTATTAGTCAGCAACTGTAACTGCCTGGAAATAATCACTGATTGTTGTTGTACCTCAGCCATTCCCGTTGTTGCCTGATCCAGCGTAAGACTGGCTTTATGACTCAGATTTTGTAATTCAATATCTGCATGCGTACTTACCTGATTCAGGTTTTGTGCAGTTAATTTCATTTCTTGCGCTGCCGCAGCAAAATCATTAATCGCGCCATCCAGTGCATGTTTGTGACCCGCCAATTGCCCCGTTATCGCTTGTACATTACTTAATGTTCTGGTCATTGCATCACGGTTTTCTACACTTAACAGCAAATTAACCTTATCCAGCAACTGTGCGCCATTTTCTGCCATTTTGGAAAGATCTGTGGTGACTTTATCTATATCTGAACGACCTTCAGCAATGACCGGATAACGTTCACCCGGCAGCCGTAGAGTAAGCAATTCGGTATCCGCATGGGGATTGCTGATTTCTACCGTAGCGATACCTGTAACCACATTACGCTTGATGAATGCCAGACTGTCCACATGAATAGGCGTATTGCTTTGCAGCTTGATATTCACACGTACAGCTTCATTCGTCCCAGCAACAAAACCATAATCAGTTACTTCACCTACTTTCACCCCCCGCAATTTGACCGCGCTATTCACATCCAGCCCATCCATGGACTGATCATGGAAATAAATGCTGTAATGCTGATAATCCTGTTTATCGCTGCCGCCCATCAGCCACACCAGACTCGCGGCTAGCAACAACACCATAGCCAGCACTATGCTACCGATTAAGGTATAACGCGCATCATTTTCCATTACCATCCTCCGTGTTGGCACGCGCTGCGAAATACGCTTGCAGCCAATCATCATCAATTTGCTTAATTTCCGCGACCGTGCCCGAACCCAGCACCTTGCCGTTAGACAGCACTATCACCCGATCTATGATGCTCAGTAAAGTATCCAGGTCGTGCGTTACCAGCAATACCGTTAACCCTAGATTATCCGCCAGTGTACGTATTAAATGATCAAAAGCCCGCGCTGAAATAGGATCCAGTCCCGACGTCGGCTCATCCAGAAACAGCAGTTCCGGATCCAGCGCCAGCGCCCGTGCCAGCGCAACGCGCTTGCGCATACCGCCAGATAACTCATTTGGCATCTTCGTTGCGGCATCAGGCGACAATCCTGCTAGTGCCAGTTTAAGCTGCGCCAGTTGCAAACAATCGGCTTGTGCCAGATCAGTATGCTCAAACAATGGCGTGGCCACATTACGTGCGACATTGATGGACGAAAACAGAGCGCCATCCTGAAACAGCACGCCAAAACGCTGGCGCAGGCTGCGTAACTCAGCCTCACTCGACGTCCACACCGACTCACCAAACAATTGCACCTGCCCAGCTGTTGGCCGCAGCAAGCCTATCATTTCTTTCAACAGCACTGACTTACCAGTACCGCTACCGCCGATCAACGCAACCACTTCACCACGCCGCACCGACATACTGACACCATCGTGTATGGTATTAACGCCGAATCGCGTCACAATATTTTCAACTGCGATAAGGGTATCGTCGCTCATCTCAAATACCCAGCTTCACTAATAAAATGGCGAAAATCGCATTTAACAGTATGACTGAAACGATGCTTTCCACCACCGTCGCCGTCGTATTCAAGCCGATACTGCGTGCATCTCTGGCAACATTAAAGCCCATATAGCAGGCAATCACGCCGATAAAGGCCGCGAATACTGGCGCTTTCAGCAAACCTATCAATACGGTTTTTATTTCCAGCACCTGATCCAGACGACTCATAAAACTGGCAGGGGTAATATCCAGCTGTTGCGCCGCGACCAGCATGCTCCCCAACAAGCCCGCCACATCACCGACAAATACCAGCAAAGGCAGCGCGATGATCAGCGCAAGAATGCGGGGGATCACCAAGACAGCGTAGGGTGACAATCCGAGCACACTAATCGCATCAATTTCTTCATACACTTTCATCGTGCCCAGTTGTGCCGTAATCGCAGCCCCTGAACGCCCCGCCACCAGTATCGCCACAATCACTGGCGCAAGCTCACGGCACACGGCTAATGCCGCGCCATCAACCACAAAGATATTTGCGCCATATTGTTTGGCCTGTATGCCCAACAGATAACTGAACACCAGGCCAAGCAGAAACATCATGGCAAATGCCAAAGGAATGGCATACACCAGTATCACTTCGATTTGATTGGTAAATTCTTTGGTGCGAAAACGTTGGGGATAACGGAGCAGCTGCATGAATTCTGTGCTCAACACCCCGATAAATGCCAGCAGCCCATGTGCGCGTTGCCAGCCGGTGGTGGCTAACTTACCTAGACCGGCTAACGCAGAATGCTGTCTGTGACGGTTGCTGATCAAGCTGGCATCAAAATTCTGTTTTACCAAATCCAGTATCGCCAGATGCTCAGTACTGAATCCAGAAAATGTGGCTGTATCTGGTGCCAGCCCACCATCATGCAGCGCACGCAACAGTGCCCAGGCACCGCTGGTATCTAAATAAGTAATGGCACTACCATCTACCTCGACAGGCAAAATAGCAGCAGGTGAGTCCAGTGGTATCAGCTGATTGAATGTACTTAAACGCCACGCCCCTGCAACTTCCAGGCGTATGGCCTTATCCGTCGAGGTAGCATGCAGCGTGGGGAGCATGATTAGTTGCGTTCAAACCGGTAAACGGCGAGACTGCCAGCGAGGTTTTGCATGAAATGCACTCGCTTGCCCGCCGTCATCACCACCCGTTCGCAGATACGGATGTCCAGTTTGGCACACAAGGCCTCAAAGTCATGCATCGTACACAGGTGCACGTTAGGCGTGTCATACCATTGATAGGGAATATCCGTAGATACCGGCATGTGACCACGGATGACTTGCAGGCGGTTTTTCCAGTAGCCAAAATTGGGAAAAGTGACAATGCCCGCATGCGCCACGCGCAGCATTTCGCGCAATATGGCCTCAGTGTGATGCATGGCCTGCAAGGTTTGCGACAGCACCACATAGTCAAAACTATCGTTCGCAAACTCAGACAGACCTGCTTCCAGATCGCGCTGGATCACATTCACGCCATTTTGCACGCACGCCAGCACATTGGCATCAGACAGCTCCACGCCATAGGCATGCGCCTGTTTAGTGTCTTGCAAATGCTTTAATAACTTGCCATCACCGCAACCCAGATCCAGCACTTTCGCGCGCACAGGTACCCAGTCAGCGATGGTTTTAAAATCTTGCCGTATCATCCGCTCACCCTTTCCATATAGGCACGCACCAGGGCATGGTAATGTGCGTCAGGCATCAGGAATGCATCATGGCCGTGCTTAGAAACAATCTCGGCGTAGCTTACTTGCTGGCCGTTATCCAGCAATGCCTTGACTATCTCACGTGAACGCTCCGGCGCGAAACGCCAGTCAGTGGTAAACGAAATCACCAGAAACGCCGCCTGCGCAGGCGCCAGTGCTGCTGACAAGCCCGCTTCAGGCGCAGTGTGCGTAGGGTCAAAGTAGTCCAGCGCCTTGGTCATCAGCAAATAGGTATTGGCATCAAAGCTGTCGGCGAATTTATCGCCCTGATAGCGCAAGTAGGACTCAATCTCGAAGTCCACATCGTAGCCATAATTAAACCCGCCCTGACGCAAAATACGCCCAAATTTACTGCCCATCACATCATCGGACAGATAAGTGATATGCCCCAGCATCCGCGCCAGCCGCAAGCCACGTCGTGGATAAGTGTCATGCTGATAATAATCACCACCGTGAAAATCAGGGTCAGTCAAAATCGCTTGCCGTGCCACATCATTAAAAGCAATATTTTGCGCCGTCAACTTGGGTGCAGACGCAATTACCAGACAATGCCGCACACGCTCGGGATAAGCAATACTCCAGTGCAACACCTGCATGCCACCCAATGAGCCACCCATAATCGCAGCAAACTGGCGTATGCCCAACTTATCCGCCAGCCGTGCCTGACTGGCAACCCAGTCTTCCACCGTCACCAGTGGGAAAGCCGCGCCATAAGCATGACCTGTAGCAGGATTAATGGATTTAGGTCCGGTCGAACCATGACAACCACCCAGATTATTCAAGCCGATGACAAAGAAGCGATCAGTGTCGATAGGCTTGCCCGCGCCCACCATGTTATCCCACCAGCCCGGCTTTTTATCGCTTGCTTCATACACACCAGCAACATGATGGTTGCCAGATAAAGCATGACATACCAAAATAGCATTACTGGCATCCGCATTGAGCGTGCCATAAGTTTCATAAACGAGGTCGTAGCTATCCAGCACCGCGCCGCTTTTCAGCGTCAGCGGGGTGTCGAAATGCGCAGTTTGTGCGGCGACGACCATATTTTGAGTTGATGATGCAGACTGCATAGTTATTCTAGACATTGAATGATAAATAAGATTATAGCGGTATTCCGCCCCAATCCCACAGTATTACGCGAACGCTTTTTAAGTCGGTTTGCAGGACGCACAATTATCGTCCACACCGGATTAACCATAGGCTGGGTAGGTGAATTGGTAAAAGAGGCGGGCGGTGGCAGTCATTTCCGCATTGACGCCCGCCGTCCACCCTCACGCCGCCCCACGCCCATCGAATGGGTCGTGCATCAGCACTTGCTCACCCACCATATTCCGACACCATTTATTGTCAAAGTCATCGACAATCAGCTCTGGGTACGCCATCTGGTGCGCAACGACATGCCCGTCCATCCCTCCGAAATCCACTGGATGCTCACCGAGTTTCCCGATAACTTTCACCTGAAACTCACTGCCGCAGGCAAAGGCTTCATCGCCGAACGCGGCATGTCAGTTGCGGAGAACGCGATTAACCTCAATGCAACCTGGGCGGGTACCGAGACTGAATTTCCATAATCCTGTCATCTACAACCATAACGCGTCCCAACCAGATACAATCAACTTCTGTATTTCCGTGAGGCATACCCATGTTCAAGACCAGCCGCATAAGTTATGGCGGAACAGCCGCTGTCGTTACCAGCATGGCATTGATTACTGGCCTCCATTCTGCTGACGCCACCAAACCCATTATCATCAGCGCACTGCTAATCGCCGCGTTTGCTGACAACCTCACCGACGCACTCAGCATCCACGTCTTTCAGGAATCAGCGCAACTAGATCAAAAATCCGCATTCATCGGCACCATCACCAACTTCATCACCCGATTACTGCTGTGCATCAGCTTTATCCCCCTGATCGCATACTTCCCGCTCACACATATAGACCAATTATCCATCATCTGGGGTATGCTGCTTCTGGCTAGCATCACCAGCATGGTGGCATGGGAGCGCAAGGTAAAACTGCTGCCGGAAATCATTAAACACCTGCTGGTAGCCGTAGCCGTCATCAGTGCAAGTAAAATAATAGGGCACTGGATAAGTAGCGTAATCAACTGATGCAATGACTAGACTAAGTCCACATCAATAAATAAAACATACAAACATAATCAAGAGGGCAAGATGAATAACAAACAATCGTGGTTGGGGATATTCCAAATAATCGGGCTGGTGTTGGCCGTGGGGTTAAGCCTGAACGCCCATGCAGGATTATTCGGGTTCGGTGGCACAAGCTGGAAGGAAGAGGCGTTGCAAAATGATGGCAGTACGATACTGGTTAGCCGATCACAAAGTTATGGCGGCCGTCACGAAATTGGCCAGTCGCCGCCTATAAAGAAACAATCCCTGAGTTTTACTTTGCCTGGCACAGACAAAACCATCAGCTGGGAAGACAAGGCGACTGAGGCCATTGGGCATGCCAATTTTGATTTGTTGGCTTTGCACGTAGAAAACGGCACACCCTATCTGGTGACTTCGCCCAATCTTTGTCTTTCTTATAACAAATGGGGCAGACCCAATCCGCCTTATGTATTTTTTAAATACGACAGTAATGCATGGCAACGCATTCCGTTATCTGAATTCCCGGCTGACTTAACCCGGATTAATTTAGTGATACAGGGTAATGAAGACGACTTGACCAGCCAGTCGCCCATTACGCCAGAGGGGATTCAGAAACTCAACGGTAGTTTTGTTCAGCCCGAATACCACTTTATTCTTCACGCGCCGACATCTGGGCGGTATTCCAACACCTCGTGTATGAATTTGATTTATTACAAAGAGGCCTGGGTTGGGCCTGGAAAGAATTCTATTGGACGTATGATGCGAGACGGGGAATGTTCGTCAAATGATGCAGAAATGCGGATTGGATGCACCTCGAATGACGAACAGCAAGATAATTAATACGTCTGGTGACACAGGACGAATTTTTCCTTCCTGTACTTGTCTCAGTTAAACACCCATAAGCAGGTCTATCATGAAACCACAATACAGCACCCATCAGCTCGCCATCAAAGGCATGACTTGCGCCTCCTGCGTCGCCCGGCTGGAAAAGACGCTGGGGAAAGTCGACGGGGTGGTGGAATGCAGTGTCAATCTGGCTACCGAACAGGCGACGCTGCATACTCAGGCAGGCACTTCCATCGCTACGCTTGAGGCTGGTGTTGTTGCTGCGGGTTTCGAAGTCGCCAAATTCAGCATGGATGTCGCTATCAAAGGCATGACCTGCGCCTCATGTGTGGCGCGAGTGGAAAAGGCGCTGCGCAAGGTGGAGGGCGTGACCGAAGTTGCGGTCAATCTGGCGACTGAGCGCGCGCATGTAGTGAGCCTCACACCTGTCATATTCGGCGAATTGCAAGCGGCCGTGACAGCGGCAGGGTTTGAATTAACGGCGCTGACCGACGAACCCGCACCAGCACCACGTACACCCGACTGGCTGCCGGTTGCTTTCGCAGCAATATTAACGATACCACTAACGCTGCCTATGTTTGCGATGCTGTTCGGTGCCGAATTCAACTTGCCCGGCTGGCTGCAATGGCTGCTGGCGACACCAGTACAGTTCTGGCTGGGCGGACGCTTTTATCGGGCGGGCTGGAAAGCAGTCAAGGCCGGCGCGGGCAATATGGATTTGCTGGTCGCTATCGGCACCTCCGCAGCCTATGGTTTGTCACTGTATTTACTCACGCAGGGGCAAGATCAGCATTTATATTTTGAAGCGTCTGCTGCGGTCATCACCTTGGTACTGCTCGGCAAATGGCTGGAATCTCGTGCCAAGCGGGAGACGGCTGCGGCTATCCGTGCGCTGATTGCGCTGCGTCCTGACATTGCACGGGTGCGGCGTGATGGCGTGGATAGCGAAATCCCGTTAGCCAGTGTGCATATCGATGACATCGTCGTCACACGCCCGGGTGAGCGTGTTGCGGTGGATGGGATAGTCATAGAAGGGCAGAGTCTGGTTGATGAATCCATGATGACAGGCGAAAGCGTGCCCGTGCATAAAGCGTTGGACGATAAAGTCATCGGTGGCACAGTGAATTACGATGGCGTATTAGTTATCCGCACCACCGCTATCGGCCACGATACCCTGCTGGCGCGCATTATCCAGCTGGTCGAATCCGCCCAGGCCGCCAAAGCACCGATACAACATCTGGTCGATAAAGTCAGTGCGGTGTTCGTTCCCGTGGTGCTGGTGATTGCACTCATCACCTTATTAGGCTGGGGCTTGCTCGGTGGTGACTGGCAAGTGGCGATATTAAACGCCGTCGCGGTGCTGGTCATTGCCTGCCCATGCGCGCTGGGTTTAGCCACGCCTACCGCCATCATGGCAGGCACAGGCGTAGCAGCACGTTACGGCATATTGATTAAAGATGCCGAAGCACTGGAAATTGCACACAGCGTAACCTGCATCGCTTTCGACAAAACCGGCACGCTCACGCAAGGTCGCCCCAGCCTGGTAGCATACATTCCCTATCAAATCAGCGCAGATGAATTATTGCAGCTGACCGCCAGCGTACAGCAAGGTAGTGAGCACCCACTTGCACGTGCCGTTCTGCAAACGGCGAAGGAACACAGCATTCAGCCGACAGCGACTACACTCACCACTGCGCGGCCTGGACTGGGCGTATCCGCACAAATCAACGACGCCACGCTGTATCTTGGCAATGCACGCTTAATGCAGGAATTGCAGATTAACGAGGCAACCCTGTCAGCTTTACTCACAACCGATGTCGCAGCAGGACACACGATTTCATGGCTGGCACGGCAGCAGGGTGATAAATCCGAATTACTGGGCATGCTGGTATTTGGCGACGAAATTAAACCCAACGCTGCCGCAGCAATAAGCGCATTGCGCGATTTGGGCGTGCGCAGCGTCATGCTCACGGGTGACAACCACGCCAGTGCAGCCGCCGTCGCGCAGGCATTAGGCATAGACGAATATCACGCCGAAGTGATGCCTGTCGACAAAGCCGCGCAGGTGCTGGCGCTCAAACAGAATAAAGCCATCGTCGCCATGGTCGGTGACGGCATCAACGACGCACCCGCACTTGCTGCAGCCGACGTCGGTATCGCCATGTCCACAGGCACCGACGTCGCCATGCATGCCGCGGGGGTAACACTGATGCGCGGCGACCCTATGCTCATCCCCGCCACGCTGGATATTTCGCGCCGCACTTATAACAAGATACGGCAAAATTTATTCTGGGCATTTGTTTACAACCTCATCGGCATTCCCCTCGCGGCAGCAGGCATGCTGAACCCCGTCATTGCCGGTGCAGCCATGGCAATGAGCAGTGTCAGCGTGGTGAGCAATGCGCTTTTATTGAAACGCTGGCGGCCTGAATGATCTACCTATTTGCAAAAAATATACTATTCTTAACTAAACAGGGCTAAATATTCATGAAATGCTGCCGTTAACAGAACACGAAGTAGTTTATTTGTTTTAGTTGTACCGTGACACAGGAGGTTATGATGAGTACCAGCGGATGTGCTTCTTGCCAATCAGGTAGTGGTTCCAATTCACTACAGGCCTATCAACAGTTAATGCAAGCGCAGCAAAACAACAGTGCGCAACAGAATACGCAAGTTCAGGAAGTGCAAAAACAGATTGCACAACAGGCTAACAGCGTTCCTCCGAGTCAGAATCAACCAACTATCGGTTCTGCAGTGGGTGGCGTCATTAACATCAAAGCGTAATTGATTTAAGCTATCAGTTCAGGGTGACGGTTACTGGCCTGCACCCACACAAAACTATCTGGCCCTCTCGGGCAAATTTATTACCCACTCAAATCTGCAAACACACCCGACTGCGACAATTTGACGCGGTTTGTGTGTAATACCTTTATTTATAATGTTGTTTTTCTCAATTTACAAAAACAACATGAAAACTCAACATTTACTCATACTCAGCAGCTTGCTACTTACTACTCCGGCTTTTGCATGCTCCAGTTGCGGCTGCACACTAAGCCCTGTCTGGGGAAAACCAGGGCATGACCACTCAGGAAGGTTTACGCGTGGACTTGCGTTATGACTATATCAATCAGGATCAATTACGGCATGGCAGTGGTGTTGCCAGTAGCGCAGATGTCGCCAACGCACTAGCTAATGGTAGCGCGGGTGAAACTGAGCAATACACCAAAAACAATTACTACACTTTAGGGCTGGATTATCTGATTAACCGTAACTGGGGTGTGAATCTGCAAGTGCCTTACATGGATCGCGAACATGGCACGCTGGGTGCAAGCGAAACTGATGTCACATCTTCACACACGCAAAGTCTGGGTGACATCAAGCTGATAGGGCGCTACCAAGGACTGTTTCCTGATGCCAAAACCGGGCTGATGCTGGGGATGAAATTTGCCACGGGTAAGCAGGACTACACCTTCAACAGCGGCCCTGGAGCAGGTGGCGCATTGGATGCCAGCCTGCAGCCAGGCACGGGCAGTACTGATTTAATCATCGGAGCATACCATTTTGACAGGCTCACCCCGACTGTAGACTGGTTTGCACAAGGCCTGTACCAGACAGCGATGAGTGCGCGTAATGATTATCGCCCCGGCAATGCCATCAACCTCAATCTGGGTATGCGCTACACGGGATTTGGTAACATCATGCCGCAATTGCAAATCAACGCGCAGCAACGTCAGAGCGATAGTGGTAATTTAAGCGACCCAATGAACACTGGTGGCAAACTGGCTTACCTTAGCCCTGGCGTTACCATCAAAGTCAGCGATCAAGTTAAGGTCTATGGCTTCGTGCAATTGCCTGTTTATCAATATGTAGAAGGCTTGCAACTCGCACCGCGCTGGAATGCTTCATTTGGTGTGAACTTCGGTATTTAACTTCGTTCCCGCCACCATCACCTGCCGTGCCGCCTGGCTGATTGCCAGCACGGCGGGGTGAGTCAATCGCCGCTCGGTAGAAATCGCATAAAACTGTTCGGTAACCGCCGTGGTGGCGCCCAGCAGGACACTGCCTGATTGCTGCTGTACCAGTTTAACTACCGCAGTCGGCACAGGGTAAACGCCCACACCCTCTTGCCCAAATGCATTCAGCAACGCACTATCGTCAAATTCACCGACGATATTAGGGCGTATGTGCAAACTATCGAACCAGCGCATCAAACGCGGTCGCATAGACGCGTCTTCCCCAGGCAGCAGCAACGGCACCTCGGCCAATAATGCAGGAAAAGCCAGCCCCTGATATTGCTCGGCAAGGCTGGTGCTCGCGAGAAAGCTGATGCCACATTCGCCCAGTAAATGACTAAAGCCACGCACATTCAGATTGCTGGGCATGGCTCTGTCGGCAATGACTAAATCCAGTTTATGCACCGCCAAGTCGCCTAACAAACTTGCCAGTCGTCCCTCACGACACAACATTTTTGGTTGCTCGTCCATGTGAATAGCGGGTTCGAGTAGCTGGTAAGCCATGGTTTTAGGTACGACATCAGCAATACCCACCTTGAATTGCAACGCGCGTTTACTCGGATGCTGACGCAACGCGTCCTGCATTTCCTCACCTAGCACGAAAATTGCTTCTGCATAACCAAGCACTAAACGCCCCGTCTCGGTCAGTTCCAGCTTTCGCCCGCTCTTACGAAACAGTTGTACACCTAGTGATTCTTCCAATATACCGAGTTGCCCACTAATAGATTGGGGCGTGAGATGCAATTGCTGAGCGGCTTTACCAACACCGCCAGCTTTGGCGACAACCCAGAAATAATGCAAATGTTTATAGTTAATCTGACTCATGATAGTAAGTTTTTTACGAACAATTATTCAATTATATTCGATTATTCATGTGCAATGTTGATGCGTAAAATGGGTGTTATCAACTCTCTCTACTTCAGGAGCATTTAACATGAAACGTACCTTTTTATTTTTATTAACCAACTTGGGCATTATTTTAGTGCTGTCAGTGACCGCCCAAGTGTTCGGACTGAATCGTTATTTAGACGCCAATGGCTTGCACCTCAGTAGCTTGCTCGGATTTGCGGCGCTGATGGGTATGGGTGGTGCATTTATTTCACTGGCGATTTCTAAGTGGAGCGCATTACGTATGGTCGGTGGGCAGGTGATTACCTCGCCACAAAACAATCAGGAAGCCTGGTTATTTGCCACGGTGCAGATGTACGCAAAAGAAGCCGGTATAGGCATGCCGCAAGTGGCAATTTATGATTCCCCTGAAATTAACGCATTTGCCACAGGGATGAACCGCAATAGCGCACTCGTTGCCGTTTCAACGGGACTGTTGCAGCAATTGCGCCGCGAAGAAGCCGAGGCCGTGATTGGTCACGAAATCGCCCACGTTGCTAATGGCGACATGGTAACGCTGGCCTTGATACAAGGCGTAGTGAATACCTTTGTGATTTTCTTGGCGCGAATAATTGGTTATGCTGTGGATAAATTGGTGTTTAAAAACGAGAATGAACAGGGCACCGCCTATTTTGTAACTTATTTCATTGCAGAAATGGTATTGGGGATTCTGGCCTCGACTATCGTCATGTGGTTTTCACGCCAGCGTGAGTTCCGTGCTGACGCAGGCGGCGCACAACTGGCTGGTCGTCAAAACATGATAGCTGCATTACAAGCGTTACAACGCGCCCACGAACCTGCTGCATTGCCAGAGAAAATGGCCGCTTTTGGTATCGCTGGTGGCAATGGCACATCAGGCTTACGTCGCTTATTCATGACTCACCCACCGTTGGAGGAACGCATAAATGCTTTACGCCAAGGATAATGCAGCATTGAATTTGCTCAAGCAGGTCACAATAGCCGCACTGTTACTGCCGCTATCAACGTGGGCGGCAGATTTACCCACTTATAGCGTAGAACAGCTGATCGCTCTGGGTATGGCTAATAATCAAAACGTGCAGGCAGCCGAATCTGGCGTCGTGGCAGCACAGGCAGGAATAACAAGTGCACGCGCTTTCCCCAACCCTGAGCTGGAAGCCACCACAGGCAAAATTCGCGCGCGTCAGCCAGGTGCAACCGAAGGCAATACAGTGACCATGGGCTTGATCCAGCGGCTGGATCTGCCCAACGTCCGTAATGCCCGCGTGGATGTAGCGCAATCCAATGTCGCCTATGCAAGCAGCGAGAAAACTGTAGTCACCAGTGAAGTGCGAGCACGCATCAAGCTGGCCTATTTCAATGTACTACGCCGCCAGGAAGAACTAAAAGCAGCGCAAGAAAACAACAGACTGGTGCAGGAAATATTCAATCGCGTAAAAGTCAGGGTAGATACTGGTGAAGCGCCACGCTATGAATTGATTAAGGCTGAAACCGAATTACTCAACACCCAACGCACATTACAAGCCGCAACCTTACGCGTCACCCAGGCCAAAACGGCTCTCAGCCGTGAGGTCGGTGGCGCATTACCACCTGAATTTAATGTGGCAGACTACAGCGTGAAACGCCTGGTGTTAGCAGGTGCTGACTTGAAAGCAGCCATCGCCAACAACCCCTATTTGCGTCAGTCACAAGCCGATCTGGTACGCGCACAACAACAACTCACGCTTGAACGCAACTTGCGCACGCCTGACATCAGCTTACGCGCAGACTGGGATAGAGAACCAGACATCAATGCCTCACGTATCGGCATACAAGTCACACTGCCGATCTGGAACCAGCGTCAGGGCCCTATCGATGTGGCCGCGGCGCAGCTGGCACAAGCGCGCAATCGTTATGACGCAGTGGATTACAACGTCAAACAAAGCCTGATTACCGCATTAAACGAATATGAAATTGCTACCACTCAGGTATCTGCGCTGGAAGAAGGCGTCATGCGCCAGGCTGAAGCCGCATTAAAAGTTGCCGAAGCCGCATACCGTTTTGGTGAACGCGGCATCCTCGATTATCTGGATGCACAGCGTGTATATCGTACTACCCGCAATGATCTGATCGCAGCCCGTTATGAACAAGGCGCCGCACTAGTCGAACTAGAACGCTACACAGCCCTTAATTTAGAAAGCCCCGCACCATGAATACATCATCCAAAATTATCAGTTTGTGCGTAGCCAGTGCGCTAACATTCGGCCTGACTGGCTGTGGCGAAGAAAAAAAACCAGCTCCGGCGCCCGCTGCTGTTGAGGTTGACCCTACTCTGGTTACACCGCCTGCTACTGTAGTTGCCCGAATTAAAGTCGCACCACTGACCGAACATCCAATAGCCGACATGCTGCGCGTGGCAGGGCAGGTAGATTTTGATGAGCAGCGTATCGAACGCATTGGTTCTACCGTCGCTGGACGAGTAGTGGAAGTTCGCCAGCACTTGGGCAATACCGTCAAAGAAGGTGATGTACTGGCCATATTAAACAGCGCTGAATTGGGTCAGGCGCAATTAGCGTATCTCAAAGCCCGATCCCAGTCTGCACTGGAGCAGCGTAACGTAGAACGGGCAAAATTATTATTATCCGCTGACGTGATAGGTACTGCCGAACTGCAACGCCGTGAAAATGCACTGGAAATGGCACAGGCGGAAATGCGTGCCGCCGCTGATCAATTGAAAGTATTGGGCATGAGCAGCGCCGGTCTGCAACGTATTGCGCGAACCGGCAGCATCGATTCCGTAAAACCAGTAACGGCAACCAGGTCAGGTATAGTCGTGGAGCGCAATGTAACTCAGGGTCAGGTTGTTGCACCTTCTGACCCTATGTTCACGATCGCTGATCTGTCCCATTTATGGGTGATTGCCGAAGTGCCTGAGCAGCAGACTGCCAATGTCAAAATTGGCCAGGAAGTCGCCATCGAAATCCCGGCATTAAATGGTGAGCACGTGGCTGGCCATCTGGTTTACATCAGCAATACCGTCAACCCTGAAACACGAACCGTATTGGTACGCACAGTAGTAAACAATACTGATGGCCGATTAAAACCCGCCATGTTGTCCACTATGCTGATTGCGACTGAAGCCGTACCACGCCTGGCAGTTCCAGTCACCGCAGTGGTTAGAGAAAACAACCTGGACTATGTATTTTTACAAATCAAACCGGGGCAATTCAAACTGACAGAAGTGCGTCTGGCGCCTGAAGTGAATGGCTTACGCCCAGTGCTGTCAGGCGTGAAGCTGGGTGATAACGTAGTGATTGACGGTGCATTCCACCTCAATAACGAACGCAATCGCCAAGCGCTGGAAGGAGCATAGTCGTGATTGCTGGATTAATTAGAAATGCGCTCGCTCAACGCCTGATTATTGTCGTTGTCGCTGTTGCCATGCTGCTTTTTGGGCTGGACGCAGCACGCAAACTGTCCGTAGATGCATTCCCTGATGTCACCAACGTCCAGGTACAAATCGCGACCGATGCCTCGGGACGATCACCTGAAGAAGTAGAGCGCGGTATCACTGTACCGCTGGAAGTGATTATGACCGGCCTGCCGGGTCTGGTTGAAATGCGTTCGTTAAACAAACCCGGCTTATCATTGATTACGCTGGTATTTACCGAACAAACCGATGTGTTCTTTGCGCGTCAGCTGGTAATGGAGCGCTTGCTGGAGGTACAGCCCAAAATGCCGCAAGGCATCACCCCCGTGCTAGGGCCTGTTTCGACAGGGCTAGGCGAGGTTTATCAATACACACTCGACCGACCTGATGACGGCAATCGTGAATTGACCCAAACTGAGCTTACCGACCGTCGTATTGCGCAAGACTGGGTCGTGCGCCCACTGTTACGGTCTATTCCCGGCGTGGCCGAAATCAACTCTCAGGGTGGCTATGTCAAAGAATATCAAATTCTGGTTAACCCAGATAAATTACGCCACTACAAACTCAGCATAGCCGATATTTATCAGGCGGTAGAGCGTAACAACGCCAATGCCAGCGGCGGTATTTTGCCGCAACGTACCGAACAATACTTAATCCGTGGTATCGGTCTGGTAAAAAATCTGGATGATATCCGCGCCATCGTGGTCAAAGAAAAAGAAGATGTTCCTATCTTCCTGCGTGACGTCGCGGATGTGCAGATAGGCCACGAAGTCCGCTATGGTGCTGTCGTCAAGAATGGCGTCACTGAATCCGTCGGCGGTATTGTCATGATGGCGCGAGGTGGTAATGCCAAAGAAGTGGTCACGCGCATCAAAGCCCGAGTAGCGGAAATTAACGCCAAAGGCATGTTGCCGGGCGGAATTAAAATCGTACCTTATTACGACCGTTCCGAACTGGTCGATGCCGCTTTGCATACGGTGACAAAAGTGCTGATAGAGGGTGTTATCCTCGTCGTCATCGTGTTGTTCCTGTTCCTGGGTGATGTGCGCTCGTCGCTCATTGTCGTGGCAACTCTGGTACTGACCCCATTACTGACATTTCTGGCAATGAATCAGCTCGGCATCTCCGCTAATTTAATGTCATTAGGTGGTCTTGCCATTGCTATTGGTTTAATGGTCGATGGCTCGGTGGTAATGGTAGAAAATGCCTTTGGCAAGCTCGGCCATGCCAAGCCCCATGACAGCAAAGCGCGGATTATCCTCGGCGCGGCAACGGAGGTGGCAACTCCGGTCATCTTTGGCGTGGGCATCATCATCCTGGTATTCCTGCCGCTGATGACGCTGGAAGGCATGGAAGGCAAGATGTTTGCGCCTTTAGCTTTCACTATTTCCATCGCGCTGGCGATTTCGCTGGTACTGTCGCTTACACTCACCCCAGTGCTGTCCTCTTACCTGCTCAAAGGTGGCGCAGAGCATGACACACGGCTGATTGCTGCGATCAAGCGACCTTATCTGCATTTGCTCAACACCGCATTGTTGCACAGACGCAAAACCCTCATCATCAGCACCAGTGCGTTTATCGGCGCAGTCTTGCTCGTACCATTTCTGGGCAGCAGCTTCATCCCGGAAATGAAAGAAGGCTCTATCGTGCCAGCGATTAACCGCGTGCCCAATATCTCGCTGGAAGAATCATTGCGCATGGAACAGGAGGGTATGAAACTCGTCATGCAAGTGCCGGGCGTAAAATCAGTGGTGTCAGGCGTTGGTCGTGGTGAAAGCCCGGCTGATGCGCAAGGCCCTAATGAGTCCACCCCTATTGTCAGTCTTAAGCCGCGCGATGAGTGGCCTAAAGGCTGGACTCAGGACACCATTGCAGATGCTATCAGCAGTAAGTTATCAGTGTTACCCGGCGTACAAATCGTGATGGCGCAGCCGATTTCTGATCGAGTGGATGAACTGCTCACAGGGGTGCGCTCAGACGTCGCGATCAAAGTATTTGGTGATGATCTGGATGAACTCAAACGCAAAGCTGATGCCATTGCCAAAGTCGCACGCACCGTCAACGGTGCACAGGACATCCGGGTAGAACGCGTCACCGGACAGCAATATCTGGTAATTGATATTGATCGCTCCGCGATTGCGCGTTATGGACTCAACGTTGCCGATGTACAAGACCTTATCGAAACGGCTATCGGTGGTAAAGTTGCCACGGAAATTTTTGAAGGCGAGCGGCGCTTCCAGGCCACTGTGCGCTTACCAGAAGGCTTCCGCGACAATATCGAATCCATCCGCAATATCTTGATGAGTACTCCGTCAGGCGCACAAGTTAATCTGAGCAGCCTGGCCAAAATCAATATAGTCGAAGGCCCGGCGCAAATCAGCCGCGAAATGGGCAAACGCCGCATCGTAGTGGGCGTCAACGTCAAAGATCGTGACCTCGGTGGCTTTGTGACCGAGCTGCAACAAAAAGTCGACAGCCAGATCAAGTTACCAGAGGGTTATTATCTGGAGTGGGGTGGTCAGTTTCAGAACATGGAACGCGCCATGGGTCACCTGATGTTAATTATCCCGATTACCATAGGCGCTATTTTCTTCTTACTGTTCTTGCTGTTTGGCTCATTGCGTTTAGCCAGCCTGATCATACTGGTGCTGCCATTCGCCTCTATCGGCGGTGTCATCGGCTTGTTTGTGACGGGTGAGTATCTCTCCGTGCCTGCATCCGTCGGCTTTATCGCGCTGTGGGGGATGGCGGTGCTTAACGGTGTAGTACTCGTGACCTATATACGCTCACTCCGCGAACAGGGAAAATCTATCGCGGATGCCGTGGTCGAGGGCGCAACTGCCCGTTTCCGCCCGGTGATGATGACCGCGACGGTGGCGATGCTGGGGCTGGTACCCTTCCTGTTTTCAACCGGACCCGGCTCTGAAATACAACGCCCATTAGCTATCGTCGTTATCGGTGGGCTGATTACCTCAACATTGCTAACGTTGGTAGTGTTGCCTTCGCTCTATAAATGGTTCGATGAGCCACCAATTGAAGCCTGATTTTGAATAGGAAAATACCATGAAAGAAATCCGTGCCGTTATCCGCCCCAAACGCCTGTCGCAATTACGCGAGGCGCTACGGGATATTTCTCACTTTCCCGGCGTAACCGTTTTTCGCGGCGAAGGCTTCACCGCACCAGAATCAGCCGACCGCAGTAGCCTGCGTGCGGAACTGACTGACTTCACTGATAAAGTATTAGTCTCCGTTATCGCGCGGGATGAAATGGTCGATGTCATCACCAAGGTTATTATGGACGAATGTCGCACCAGCCAGATAGGCGATGGCTTAATCTGGGTCATGCCTATCGTAAGCGTACAGCGCATCCGCGATGGTCATTGGCTGCAAGCCAGTGAAAACGGCATAGAATGCCTGTCACCACAAAGTGACACCGTGTAAATCTCGTGATATTGTTATGTCACTTTTTATCAGGAGCAACTCATGGCTGTTTTAGACTTAAACGAAGAGAATTTTGAATCTACCGTCCTCGACAACGACTTCGTTATTGTTGATTTTTGGGCACCATGGTGTGGTCCTTGCCGTGCTTTTGCGCCAACCTTTGAAGCCGCAGCTGAAAAGCACCCCGACATCGTTTTTGCCAAGGTAAACACCGAGGTAGAACAAGGTATCGCAGGCAGCTTTCAAATCCGTTCAATTCCAACCTTGATGATATTCCGCGAAAAAGTCATTATTTATTCGGAAGCAGGCTCATTGCCAGCATCAGGCCTGGATGAATTAATCGGCAAAGTCCGCGAACTGGACATGGCAGAAGTCCACAAGGAAATCGCTGAAGAGCAGGCAAAAGCTGACAAGGCTTAATCCAGTCAGCAACACCACACAAACTCGCGTCACTTGGCGCGAGTTTTTTTTGGATGGTGATGAGCAGCAGGCACGCCTTGATTGATTAAGTAAAAGTCAGGTAGTAATATTAGGTACTACAATCATCAAAATACCAAGTATCAACTTTCTTCCTTGGCAGCATCAAACAATACATCTAACGGATCTGGAATAATTGCGGTCTCACCCCGGTCTATACGATGCTTATCCATAGACATCCGAAACAGTTTCAACACGTTATTCACTGGGCAAACCCGCTGAAATGCCAGCAAAATCAACTGTGCACGGTTGTTGACATCAAATTTCTTGAATAAATTGGACAGGTACAATTTGACGCTCTGCTCTGACAAATGCATTTCATTGGCGATTTCCTTAGTGGATAAACCATCCAGTACATAACGAAATACTTCTGCCTCCCGGGAGGTCAGTATTTTTTTGATTGCGTCGATAGATTCCTGAATGATGTCTTCAATCTGGCGTGAATTACGCACCAGACGTGCGGCTATATGCCGTTCTACCCAAATTTCGCCACGACTTACTGCCAATATCGAGTTAACCACATCCTCCGCGGTCATGCTGTCGCGCAAATACCCATCAAAACCAGCACGTACCAGTTTGATCAATAAAAAATCCTGCATACCCTGACCAAACACTATCGCGCCACCATCAGGCGCACCTTCTCTGAACTGTTTGATTAATGACCCCGGCTCATCGGGTACGACACGCCTGTCCACCAGCAATACATCAGGTCGAAACTGTGCCAGTATTTTTTTACAATCGCCATTCGGGCGTTCACAACGCGCCAGACCAATTTCTGACGAACGCGACAAGATACCCAAAATGCCTTCTACGTAAAAGTCATGATTTGCCAATACCAATACCCGGACTGGATTAATCTGCACCTGCGTACTTTTTGGCTGCTCTGCTAATGTCTCCACAATACATTCTCCTGATCCCCGAAAGGTTATTATTTTCCAAGTATATATTTATAGTAGAAAAATACCATTAATGAAATACCCCAATGGTCTAGTTTTAAGGCGTTATAACCTAGCCATTTGTCTAATAAGATAGCGTGAAAAAATAGCCTCGCAGCCAGTTTCAAATTCAACTTTGTTAGTTAAGCTAGCTCCTCGTCACACATCACCTGATGTGCCGATTAAATAATTAATAAAGGAGATACGTCATGAACGCTGTAGCACAAACAGTCGATTCTAACCATGCATACATAATGCAAGAAGAAATTACGGTACAGCCCATTGGTCATGTACGCAGTGAAATTATCGAGCCCATTTTCGGCGGCTGGCGAGACCATATCTCCCAGATCGTACTTGACCCAGCCCACGCCGCTTCGTTACAGGGGCTATTAACTTATTCGCACGTCATGGTTGTTTTCTGGATGCATTATGTCTGTTATAGCAAATCAGTCCATGTACCGCAAGCCAAGGAACTAGTACCCGAAGTGGGTATTTTTGCCTGCCGCTGTCCTGCACGCCCTAATCCTGTTGGCTGCACGACCGTACGATTGCTGGAAATCAAAGACAATATCCTCACGCTACAGGGGCTGGATGCCGTGCATGAAACGCCTATTATCGATATCAAACCAGTCACACCACAGTATGACTGTACGGAACAGGATGAAATCCGCGTACCCGACTGGATATTCCGTCTGGATTACTAAATCACCCCCTTAACGCTTTAACATCAAAGGAAACCACTATGAGCATGATCATTCCATTACATTTATTTGCTGCCATTATCTGGATAGGGGGTATGTTTTTTTCTCTGTTTATCTTGCGACCGGCCTGTATTGAAAATCTCGAGGGACCTTTCCGTATCAAGTTGATGCGGGGCGTTATGGAACGATTTTTTAAAGTGGTCTGGATATTGGTTATCACCCTGGCCACCAGCGGCTATTTTGTAGTCAGTCAGATGGACGGTCTGCCATGGCATGTCAAAATGATGCTGATATTTGGCAACACCATGTTCGCTATTTTTCTATTCGCCTATTTTGTGCCATTCCGCCAATTCAATACTGAATTGCTGGCAGGAAATAACGCTGCCGCCGCCAAGAAACTGGATTTTGTGCGTAAGCTTATACTCACTAACTTTGTTTTAGGTGCCATGTTGAGCATGGGCGGAGCGCTTGGGCGCTTTGTCGCGCTGTAATGGAGTCACCCCGCTTTGCGCCATTCTGTAGCGGCAGGCAAGGCGGGCAGTCGGCGAGAACTGGCTGAGAATCAGCAACCCCTGCTCCCTGTAAATTTTGCTGGGCACAAGTCTGTGCTAGGATAAACAATTCTGACCTGGCAAGCTGATGTTATGCGACACAAGAAGAATATCCACAAATCTGGCATGCCACCTGGCACCTTGGTCTATGCTACAGATCAGCCCACAACTCGGGATGCAGGAGTTACCCTATTCGATTTCGATGAGCAGCTTGTAGTTGAAAATGCTATTCATGAGATTGCTGAATGTCTGCCGTTTATCAACGCACAGACTGTGACCTGGGTTAATGTCGATGATGTACAAACACCTGGATTGCTGGAAAGCTTTGGTAAAATATTGGGGTTTCATCCGCTCATGCTGGAAGACATCCTGCATACCGATCAACGTCCAAAATATGAAGATTACGGTGATTACCTGTACCTCGTAGTCAAAATGCTGGATTTCGACAGCGGCAAAAATGAAATCGTCGTTGAGCAATTAAGTCTGGTGCTCGGCGAGAATTACATAATTTCGTTTCAGGAACGTCCTGGCGATATGTTCGATGCCCTGCGTGAGCGCATACGTAAGAATGCCAGCCGTATTCGCAAATCGAAAGCCGATTACACCGCCTACGCTTTAATGGATTTAGTCGTTGACCGTTATTTCGATGTGCTTGAAAAATTCGGCGACCGTATCGTAGCGCTGGAAACGATATTGGCAAAACACCCTAAGCCGGACACTTTGCGCAACATCCACAAGCTGCGTCAGGAGCTGATTTTTCTACGCAAATCCGTATGGCCTTTGCGTGACGTAGTTGCCTCCATGCAGCGTGCCGAATCGCCGCTGATACGCGACAGTACCGAGCTATTCCTGCGCGACTTGCACGACCATGTGCTGCGCGTTACCGACAGTATCGACACATACCGCGACATGCTATCGAGCATGCAGGACGTGTACCTGTCCACCATCAGCAACCGCACTAATGAGATCATGAAAGTACTGACATTATTTTCCAGCATCTTTCTGCCACTCACCTTCATCGTCGGTATATTTGGCATGAATTTCCGTAACTTTCCCGAGCTAGACTGGCCCCATGGCCTGCAAGGCACATTGCTGCTAATGCTGGTGACTGGCGTGGGAATGTATCTATTCTTCAAGTATAAAAAATGGATTTAACTAAGTGTACGCTTAGGCGTCGGGAATAGTCTTAGCGCCATGAATATTTAAAAATGATGCGAGTACTGTTATTCATATATTGCGCGCACATTAAATCCATTTTTTGGTAACGGAATGAGAAGGTCAATTTAACACCGCAATAATAAGTCGTTAAAACCGACCTTCCTGATTAATTCAAATAGCCATGATGATTAACGATACTGATTGTGATCGTCATTCTGGGGCTTCCCGCCTCGGTCTTGCGACCCACCCTGACTACCCTGATCTGGGTGTTGCTGGTTCTGTTGATGCTGTTCATCTTTCTGACGTTGCTGAGCCTGCTGTTTTTGTTGCTGTTGCTTATCCTGCTGCTGTTGACCTTGCTGACGCTGCTGATCCTGTTGACGTTGTTGATCCTGTTGTTGCTGCTGACCTTGTGAGTGTTGCTGGTTCTGTTGTCGTTCCTGCTCCAACTTTCGCTGTTGTACTTGCTGCTGTTGTTGCCGTTGCTGATCTTGCGAGCGCTGTTGTTCCTGCTGGCGCTGCTGGTCCTGCTGTTTTTGTTGCTGTTGCTTATCCTGCTGTTGTTGCTGTTGCTGACGTTGCTGATCTTGCGAGCGCTGTTGTTCCTGCTGGCGCTGCTGATCCTGCTGTTTTTGTTGTTGTTGCTTATCCTGCTGTTGCTGTTGCTGACGTTGCTGATCCTGTTGATGTTGTTGATCTGACTGGCGTTGCTGACCCTGCTGTTCCTGCAAGCGTTGCTGCTCTTGCTGCCTTTGTTGATTTGGCTGTCCCTGACGTTGTATATACTGCTGCGTTACAGGCTCACGCGGCTGATAACGGTAGTGCTCAGACTCTATAGAACGTTGTTGCTCTGCTGCACGAGGGTAGCGATCTCCCGAGTATTCACGCTGGTAGGCCGGCAATGGCGCAGGTGCAGGCGTAGCATGGTGATCCCATTGATCCCAGCCACTACGACGTTGCTCCCAGTCACGTCCCCAATGCTCACCCCAGTGTGGAGGCGCATCATCACGCCAGCCGCGGAAATAGGTCGGTGGCTGGCGGTAATAACGCACGGGCACTCGTAGCACATATAGCGGCACATAATCGTAACCGATCATATCCCACGGTCCGTTATACCAGCTGCTGGCATACCAGTTATCGCCCTGAAATACCCAGTACAACCCATCATAGAAGAAGTAATTTGAATTTGCATTTGGGTCATAATAGACGGGATAGCCCGGCACTGGGACAAGTCGCGGATACGCTGGCATGTTAATACCGAGACTGACGCCAGGATAATTGATGCCAACGGATACTTGAGTGGGGCGACTCCCAGAAGCATCTGCTACGGTTGCCACTAGCGGAACAATCAACAATGATAATGCAATAGTTTTGAAACGCATTTTTATCCTCCAGACTTAATTTACTAGCGACCATCAGGATGATGGCGCATAAAGACAACACCTGATAAATTGGGCAAACATCATACATGCTGACTTTGAACAATAAGTTAAGTACCAAATACAAACTTAAGCTTATCCCAACATTTAATTTCCACAAGAGTACTGTGGATTAATTTGCTATGACTATCTGTGCGCTACCGCACATAATAGCAAGCATGCCCTGTTGAAATACGTGCTTCAGCTAATGCAATTACTCTAAGTAATATCTTGCGCTGTGCCTATTAAAGTAAAATTGATTGACGTATTATTAGTCCCACGCGACTCTTAAAATTTGTCTCATGGCTAAACTTCCCTACATCGAACCAACTATTCGCTCCATTGCAGGTGGCCTCGTCACTGCCTCGGTTGTGTTGTTGTATGTGAGTCCAGATTTGAAATTTATTTGGCTTACGATCTTGTTTTTTGTCAGTATAAATTTGCTTCAGTCCAGTTTTACCCGTTTTTGCTTAATGGAAAAAGTCCTTAAACAATTCGGGTTTCGCAGTGAGATGGATGAAATCAAGAGTTTAAATAAAATTAATGCAGCCCATCTTGCGACCTTAAACATGCTGAGTGAGGTGGTGATTAAACTCTCCACTGATGGCAAATTAATACGGCTGACTGAAAGCTGGAATAAATTATTGGGTGTAGAAATTTTCAACATAACCAGCTGCCCCTGTCTGGGCAAGCCCTTTACCGACTTCGTAGAAGTTGAAGATCGCACTGCTTTGAGTCAGCTGCTCAGCCAACTAAAACAAAATGAAATCAGCACATTACGGTTCCGCATGTTGCGAGCAGACCTTGCTGAGAATTGGGTGGAAGGTAAATTTACATTATTTGTTAATAACCATGAGCAATCGGTAATTCGCGGCGTTTTAAGGGATGTAACCGAATCAAATTTACAAGAAAAACGTATTGCTCATTTGGCGATGCACGATGCATTAACCAACTTGCCTAACCGCATATTGTTGGAAGAACGAATGGAACAAGCCATTAATCAGGCCAGACGTACGGAGTTTAAAGTTGCACTATTGTTTATTGATCTTGATAATTTCAAACAGGTTAATGATGTTCATGGTCACGAGGCGGGAGATCAACTTCTTATCGCCATCAGCAATATTTTGAAGTCAAATTTACGCACCAGTGACACATTGGCACGCTGGGGTGGCGATGAGTTTGTAGTGCTATTGCAAGGAATGCAGCAGGTGAGTGAAATCTGCAACATTGCCGAGAAATTAATGCGCGCAATAGAAAATATGGACGACGATATCAGTAAATTAGTCACCCTCAGCATAGGGGCCGCAATTTTCCCCGATGATGCAGATACCAGTCATAATTTATTGCAGCATGCGGATAAGGCGTTATTTTTCGCTAAATCCCAAGGCCGCAATAACATTCAGTTATATAACAACATGAACTAATTCAATATTGGTGGCAGCTGTTTTGCAAGCGTCTGCCGTTGCGCGGTTTCTTTGCCAGTCAACGCGAAGCCCAGTAATTTACCCTCTGCATCCTGATACAGCGCACACACACCATCTTCAGTGCAATTGACTTGCCAGGTAGCGCCATCCAGCGGGTTCGCTGTGGCAACAGCGGTGGGGCAGGCGGGCGTTTTAACCACGACGGGCATGGCGGGATAAGCGACTTCGGTAGCTGTACCGGACAAGGTTGCTGCGAGTGCACGGGCTTGAGCCATGAGTGGCAAAACATATGGCAGCACATGTCCCGCAACTTCCGCACAATCACCTAATGCGTATACATCTGGCGCATTGGTGCGCAACTGCCTGTCAGTTACGATACCGCGTTGAACGTTAATACCCGCCGCTTGCGCCATCTGTATGCGTGGGCGCAAACCAATTGCTGACAACACGACATCCGCATTTATCGTAGTGCCATCATTCAAGGTAACCACTAAACCATCAGTACCGTGATTAACTGCACTGGCAAAACCCAAATGCCAGCGCACGCCCAATTGTGCCAAACCATTTTTAATCGCCATACCCGGCACTTCTGGCATTAACCTTTCCAGAGGGTAGTGATGCGGATGTGCAATATCAACGCTGTAGCCTGCATTGACCAAATCATTGGCGAATTCGCAACCTATCAAGCCACCACCAAAGATAGTGACGCGCTTCTTACCCTCTGCGGCTGTGCGAAAACGTGCATAATCTTCCAGATCATTAACCGAGTAGATTGCATCAGTCGCATCACCCTCCAGCTTAGGTTTCACAGTATCTGCACCAAGTGCGAGTACTAACTTACTGTAATCCAGCGTTTCACTGGCCAGCTGAACTTGTTTAGCGGCAACATTAATTGCGATCACCCGAGTATGGGTCAAGATCGTAGCTTTGAGCTGTTCACGCATTTTATCTGCGGACATAGTCACCAGCTGTGCGGCTGATTTACCTTGCGTATAGGCAGTGGACAACATAGGTTTGCTGTAAGCGTCCCCCGCATCAGCGGTGATGATGGTTAAGGCAGTATCAGCATCCAGTTTGCGAAATTCGCGTGCCAGGGTATAAGCTGCCATGCCGCTACCAATAATGATAATGGGGGACGTATTCATAATTAAACCTCTATCATGTCAAAATCAGCTTTGGCTACACCACAGTCAGGACAAGCCCAGTCTTCTGGAATATCCGTCCACGCTGTACCCGCTGCAATACCTTCTTCAGGTAAGCCCGCTGCTTCGTTGTAAATAAAGCCACATACTACACATTGCCAAGTTTTCATGTTCATACTCCTAAATAATTAATCAGTAATTTTTACGCAGCCTGGACTTTAGCCAAGGTGTCGCGATAATGATTCGCATGTTTTTCTTCAACTTTTGCCAATGCGGCAAAACGTTTAGCGGCCTTTTCCAGCATAGCCTGGAAACGCGCTGCATGCTCTTTGGATTCTGCAATTTGTTCGTCCATTTCAGCTACTGCCGCCTGATTGCCTTCTTCTACCGCAGCATGACGGAAATTAGGATACATTTCGGTGTACTCGTAGGTCTCACCTGCTATCGCCATATCCAGACAACGGGCCGGGCTCATCGTGTCTTTAGGGTAGAGCAGATCCAAATGACCAAAAGCGTGCATCACTTCTTGTGCTGCCGTTTCTTCAAATACTTTTGCTGTGGCTTCATCGCCGACAGCACGACACATTTTTGCAAAATACATATATTTAATATGCGCCATCGATTCGCCTGCAAATGCGGCTTCTATATTTTTAACTGTGACTGAATCTGTGTTTGCCATGATAAATCTCCTTGTGGTTAATTAATCTGAGAGCGCGTGCTCACAGTTCACATAATACGCAAGGCAATTTGATATATCTAATTGATTGTCACAATAATGTTAATAGCAATTAACTATCAAGCGCTGCACTGGGTACAAAATCAACACAACTCAGCGGGCATTGCAAAATAGCACGACGCAAGGCTTCAATAGCGGCCATACGCGGGTAGCTTTTACGCCATGCCAGCACCACGGGACGGGTGGGAACAGGGTGCGCAAATGGAATAAATTTAAGCAGCCCCTGATTGACCGTCGCACTAGTGGCCGCCGTGCACGGCATGATAGTGATTCCGGTGCCAGAAGCCACCATATAACGTATGGTTTCCAGACTACTGGATTCCAGTGTCTTTTGTATCGTACCCGAAGATGCCGCCGAACGATTCAATGCTGGACATGCCTGCAACACCTGATCGCGGAAACAATGTCCATCTCCCAGCAACAACATGTTCTCACCACTCAGTTCAACCGCGGCAATACTGGATTTATTTGCCCACGGATGATGCACAGGTAATACCACATTGAATGGTTCATGATACAGCATCAAGGTTTCCATACCGGGCTCATCAAACGGCAACGATACGATAATCACATCCAGCTCGCCCAACCGCAGCTTTTCGGCCAGTTTACGGGTGAAATTTTCTTCCAGTTGCAGCGGCATCTGCGGCGCAATTTCTTGCAGTGCGGGTATAAGATAGGGTAGCAAGTACGGCGCTATTGTGTACAGCGAGCCTATTTTAAATGTTCCTACCAGCGGGTTTTTACCCTGTTGCGCCAATAGCTTGAGTGATTGCGTCTGTTCCAGTATCTGCGCCGCCTGATCGACAATACGTTCACCCACCGGGGTAACGCTGATTTCATTATTACCACGCTCAAACAGCGCTACACCAAGTTCATCCTCCAGTTTTTTAATCGCCACGCTCAGTGTAGGTTGCGATACAAAACAGGCTTCGGCCGCACGCCCGAAATGCCGTTCACGCGCAACGGCCACAATATAACGCAACTCAGTTAAAGTCATTTTTTACGATATGCCCATATCATCATGAATACACCCGCCACTATCATCGGCAACGACAGCCATTGACCCATGCTCAGACCCATCGCCAGCAAGCCAAGAAAATCATCAGGCTCACGCGAAAATTCAACCAGAAAGCGGAACGTCCCATAGCCTACCAGAAACAATCCCGAAACCGCGCCAACTGGACGAGGCCGTGCAGAGTAAAACCAGACCAGCGCAAATAATACCAAGCCTTCCAGACCAAACTCATACAATTGCGAAGGATGACGCGGCACTGAATCAACCTGCGGGAAAACCATACCCCACGGCAAGTCAGTCGGACGACCCCATAATTCGCCATTAATAAAATTGCCAATACGTCCCGCACCTAAACCTAGCGGCACCAGTGGCGCGATAAAATCAGTAATTGCCAGCCAGGGTTTGTGCTCTTTACGGGAAAATAACCACATGGCAAACGCCACACCGAGAAAGCCGCCGTGGAAAGACATGCCACCTTGCCACACATAGAAAACTTCTATCGGATGCGCCAAATAATAGCTGAATTTATAAAACAGCACATATCCCAGTCGGCCACCCAGCACCACACCCAGCACCCCGTAAAACAACACATCGTCGAGCTGTTTTATATCCCAACCCGAATTTGGACGTTGCTTAATACGTACACGTCCAAGTACCAGCAACAAGACAAAAGCCAGTAAATACATCAGTCCATACCAGCGTATGGAAAGAGGGCCAATAGCAATCGCAACAGGGTCAAATTGAGGATGTATAAGCATAGCAGGGCGGAATGAGATAAAATTGAGGCTATTATCGCATTAGATTAAAGGTTGCACATGCCCACTTATCGTTCACGCACTACTACCCAAGGTCGCAACATGGCTGGAGCCCGCGCATTATGGCGCGCCACCGGCATGAAAGACGGTGATTTCGAAAAGCCTATCATCGCCGTTGCTAACTCATTTACCCAGTTCGTACCAGGACACGTCCACCTCAAGGACATGGGCCAACTGGTTGCACGTGAAATTGAAAAAGCAGGCGGTGTTGCCAAAGAATTTAATACCATCGCTGTCGATGACGGTATCGCCATGGGGCACGGCGGCATGCTTTACTCACTGCCGTCACGCGAGTTGATAGCCGACAGTGTGGAATACATGGTCAATGCCCACTGCGCTGACGCGTTGGTGTGTATTTCCAACTGCGACAAAATCACCCCGGGCATGTTAATGGCAGCAATGCGATTGAACATTCCGGTGGTATTTGTTTCTGGTGGCCCGATGGAATCAGGCAAAACCACTATCCACGGCAAAGTAATGAAGCTGGATCTGGTTGATGCCATGGTATCAGCCGCAGATACCAAAGAAACTGATGCTGAAGTCGAGCAGATAGAACGCTCCGCCTGCCCAACCTGCGGCTCCTGCTCGGGCATGTTTACCGCCAACTCGATGAATTGCCTGACCGAGGCACTGGGATTGAGCCTGCCAGGCAATGGCTCGACTCTGGCGACGCACGCTGACCGCGAACAACTATTCCTGGAAGCAGGGCGCCTGATCGTGGATTTGGCAAAACGCCACTATGAGCAGGACGATTACACAGTGTTGCCACGCAGCATCGCTTCATTTGGCGCATTCGAAAATGCGATCGCACTCGACATCGCCATGGGCGGATCGACCAACACTGTGCTGCACCTGCTGGCTGCTGCATATGAAGGAGGCGTACCATTTACCATGCAGGATATCGACCGCATGAGCCGCCGCGTGCCTAACCTGTGCAAAGTTGCACCAGCGACGCAACAATTCCATATGGAAGATGTGCACCGTGCCGGTGGCGTGATGGGCATACTGGGCGAATTGGATCGTGCCGGGCTGCTGCATCGTGACTTACCGACGGTACATAGCCCGTCTATGGCAGCAGCATTAGCCAAATATGACATCATGCAAACCAGTGACGAAGCGGTGCAGAAATTCTTCCGTGCTGGTCCAGGTGGCGTACCTACTCAAGTCGCATTCAGTCAGGATAAACGTTGGGCGACCTTGGACACTGACCGTGCTGCTGGCTGCATCCGCAGTCTGGAACATGCATACAACAAAGAAGGTGGCCTGGCAGTATTGCATGGCAACATTGCCAAGGACGGCTGTATCGTCAAAACCGCAGGCGTGGATGAAAGCATATTTAAATTCAGCGGTCCTGCACGTATTTTTGAATCGCAAGATAGCGCTGTTGAAGCAATTCTGGCTGACCAGATTGTTGCTGGCGACATCGTACTGATCCGCTATGAAGGTCCTAAAGGCGGCCCTGGTATGCAAGAAATGCTTTACCCAACCTCGTACATCAAATCCAAAGGACTGGGTAAAGCCTGCGCACTGATTACCGACGGACGCTTCTCTGGTGGCACCTCAGGCTTGAGCATAGGCCACGTTTCTCCCGAAGCAGCTGAAGGTGGCACCATCGGTCTGGTGGAAGAGGGCGATATCATAGAAATCGATATCCCCAAACGCAGCATCCATTTGGCCGTGAGCGATGAAGTGCTGGCAGCGCGTCGTATTGATATGGATAACCGAGGTCATAAAGCCTGGCAACCCGTCAATCGCAACCGTGCAGTTTCCGTAGCGTTACGCGCCTATGCGGCAATGACGACCTCGGCGGCAACTGGTGCAATTCGTGATGTCACCCAAGTCGAGCGCAAGCGTTAATCTTGGCGAGTAAAAATAACCTGCGTGCAATACTGATTGCCAATCCAAAAGGCGGCAGTGGCAAATCCACCCTGGCCGTTAGTCTTGCAGGTGCATTAGCTGCAACGGGGCAGAACGTACGTCTGCTGGATTTGGATAAACAGCAGTCAGCGAACGCGTGGTTAGCGCGTCGAACTGCCGATTTACCTGCAATCTGGCCTTTTCAGCAAGATCAGCCTACCGTAGATAAGTCAGGCTGGTTGATTATTGATTCACCCGCCGGTTTACATGGCAAAAATCTGGAACGTGCATTGAAAATGGTTGAGCGTGTCATTGTGCCAATAGCGCCATCCCTGTTCGACATGGAAGCCAGCCGCACTTTTCTGGATGCCCTCAAAACCGAAAAAGCTATCCGCAAAGAACGTGCTTTTGTCGGCATGGTGGGTATGCGCGTCACGCCGAGGACGCGTGTGGCACAAGTACTGGAAAGCTTTTTGGAGCAGCACGAATTACCTGTGCTCACCCACATTCAGGATACCCAAGCCTACGTCAATGCTGCGTTTGACGGCAAAAGTGTATTCGATCTACCCAGCTACCAAACCCAGCGAGAACGTGAGCAATGGTTACCGTTATTAAATTGGCTAAACGCAGCGCAGTAGTTATTTACCATAGCAAATAGATGAGTCTATCTGCTACGATGCCCATTAAGTATTCATTAATCTATAGGTACATCCAATGAAAATGACTTTCAAAATCATAGCTGCAACATGCTTGACACTTAGCTTGAATGCTCATGCAGAAACAGGTATGTCCATGGCACAAAAAAATGCATGTATGACCTGTCACAGTGTTGAGAAAAAGATAGTCGGACCAGCATTTATGGATGTTTCTTCCAAATATCGCACCGAACTATCCTCCATGGTATTTAAAAAACCTGCTGATAAAGTAACTGCAGAAAATGCCATTGAAGACAAGCTGGTAGAAAAAGTGCAAAAGGGTGGTTCCGGTGTATGGGGCGAAATTCCTATGCCACCTCACCCACAAGCTAAAGTTGGCGACTTGCATGTTATCGTTAAATGGATACTTAGCCTCAAATAAATCGATCTAATCCAGCTAAAAGCCAGCCTAGTGCTGGCTTTTTTGCGTATTGCATTCAACTTGATTAGGCTTTGTGGTATAACAAAGCATTCATTATTTTTGTCATGGAGCTCGCTGTGCCAACCACTTTTCGCCTTAGTTTACTAACAGCACTGATAGGTGCCACTTTATTAACTGGTTGCAGCAAAAGCGGTACCGATGACAACATCGTTAAAATCGGCTCAGCCTCTCCACTCACAGGACCCCAAGCACACTTAGGCAAAGATAATGAAAATGGTGCGCGTTTAGCGGTAGATGAAATTAATGCAGCGGGACTGACTTTAGATGGTAAAAAAGTCCAAATTGACCTGATCGCTGAAGATGACCAGGCGGATCCCAAAGCTGCAACCACCGTTGCACAAAAATTGGTTGATGAAGGCATAGTTGGCGTAATCGGCCACTTAAACTCTGGCGCAACTATTCCTGCATCAAAAATTTACTTCGATGCAGGCATACCGCAGATATCTCCTTCCGCGACTGCTATTGCCTACACTGCGTCGGGCTTTAATACCGCATATCGCGTCATGACCAACGACAAGCAACAAGGCTCAGCGCTTGCTGAATATGCAATCAGCCAATTAGGTGCAAAAAGGATCGCCATCGTTGATGACCGTACCGCGTATGGCCAAGGGTTAGCCGATGAGTTCGAACGTGCAGCCAAAGCAGCGGGCGCAGATGTTGTAGCGCGCGAGTACACCACGGACAAATCCACAGACTTTATGGCGATACTGACCTCCATCAAATCTCATGATCCTCAAGTGGTATTCTTTGCGGGTATGGACCCGCAAGCCGCCCCTATGATCAAGCAAATGAAGCAGCTGGGAGTCAATGCCCAGTTCCTGGGTGGCGATGGCATGCAAACACCTAAATTCATTGACCTTGCGGGTGCAGACGCAGAAGGTGCAATTGCCTCTAATCCAGGTTTACCATTAGCAAAAATGCCGGGTGGTGAAGCATTCAAGCAGAAATTCAACGCACGCTTTGGTGAGATACAGAATTACTCACCTTACGCCTATGATGCAGTCTATGTCATGGTGGAAGCAATGAAGCGCGCCAAATCATCTGACCCTGTGAAATATCTGGCAGAACTGCCCAAGACCGATTATCAGGGCGTAACAGGACATATCCGCTTTGACAGCAAAGGCGATCTGACCGGTGGCGCTGTTACTTTGTATCAAGTTAAGGCAGGACAGTGGCAGCCGCTGCAAACCATCAACAGCAAATAACACATGGACATTTTAGTACAGCAGTTGATTAACGGATTGGTGCTGGGCAGCGTTTATGCGTTGGTGGCATTAGGTTACACCATGGTTTACGGCATATTGGAACTGATTAATTTTGCCCACGGCGAAGTTACCATGTTCGGTGCAATGATTGCGTTAGCAGTGATTTCTGCACTGATGGGTGCGGGGGTAGATTTACCCGGGGTAGTCATTGCGCTGCTTGGGCTGCTCACTGCCATACCTGCCTGTATGTTGCTGGGCTACGGCATAGAACGCTTGGCTTACCGGCCACTGCGCAACGCACCACGACTCGCACCGCTGATTACCGCTATCGGTGTATCCATCGTATTGCAAAACATCGCCATGCTGATTTGGGGACGGCAGTATATTTCATTCCCCCCGATTTTGCCGCAAGGACATCATAATTTACTCGGTGCACGCATCACCGATGTGCAAATCCTTATCCTCATCACCTCAGTCGTATTAATGATCGCGCTGACCTTACTAGTCAAACGTACTCAGCTCGGCCGCGCCATGCGTGCCACCGCGCAGTCACCACAGCTGGCGGGTTTAATGGGTGTGAATGCCAATCATGTCATCTCGCTTACCTTCATCATCGGTTCTGGTATCGCCGCAGTTGCAGGTGTGCTTGTGAGTGCTTACTATGGATTAGCCCATTACTATATGGGTTTTCTATTAGGATTAAAGGCATTCTCGGCCGCTGTTCTCGGCGGCATCGGCAATCTGGCTGGCGCCATGCTGGGCGGATTATTGCTGGGCGTGATTGAAAGTCTGGGTGCAGGTTACATCGGTGACATTACCGGTGGATTCCTCGGTAGTAATTACCAGGACGTGTTTGCCTTTTTCGTTCTCATCGTCGTCCTCATCGTACGTCCATCCGGATTATTAGGGCAAGCCAGCCATGACCGCGCGTAAGTCCGCCTGGCTCACCTTTGTCGCCCTGGCGATAGGCTTAGCGCTGTTACCCTTTCTGGTAGAAGCAGGCTTGGGTCGCTCCTGGGTACGCATCATGGATCTGGCGCTGCTCTACGTGATGCTGGCCGTGGGACTAAACATTGTCGTCGGCTATGCAGGACTACTGGATTTGGGCTACATCGCTTTTTATGCAGTGGGCGCATATTGTTACGCACTGCTGGCTTCGCCACACTTTGGCTTGCACCTGCCGTTCTGGCTGTTACTGCCCATGGGCGCGGCACTGGCAGGTTTATTCGGCTTACTACTGGGCGCACCGACATTGCGTCTGCGTGGAGATTATTTGGCCATTGTCACGCTGGGCTTTGGTGAAATCATACGCATATTCCTCAACAACCTGAACGCGCCCTTCAACCTGACCAATGGCCCGCAAGGGGTAAACCTGATTGACCCTATCCGAATAGCAGGGTTCTCATTAGGCAAAACCCATCATATATTAGGGTTCACGGTCTCCTCACCCCAGCTTTATTATTATTTTTTCCTGATACTCACCCTGGTCGCTATTTTTGTTGCCTTGCGCTTGCAGGATTCACGCATAGGACGAGCATGGGCGGCGATACGTGAGGATGAATTGGCTGCGCAAGCCAGTGGTATCAATCTGCGCAATACCAAATTGCTCGCCTTTGCCATGGGCGCGACTTTTGGTGGACTGGCAGGTGGATTATTTGCCGGATTCCAGGGCTTCATTAGCCCCGAGAGCTTTAACCTGATGGAATCAATCATGATACTGTGCATGATAGTGCTGGGCGGGATGGGCAATATTCCTGGCGTGGTACTGGGTGCAGTCATGCTTACCGTGTTACCCGAAGCGCTGCGCTACGTCGGCGATTTGCAACGCAGCCTGTTAGGTCACGTGGTGGTGGCACCCGATGACTTGCGCATGCTGATGTTCGGCTTCGCCCTCATCCTGATGATGCTGTTCCGCCCGGCGGGATTATTACCCTCACGTCAGCGAAAAAATGAGTTCAAGCATGACTGAACTGATCAGAGTAACAAATGTGAGTAAGCAGTTCGGCGGCATACGTGCGCTTAACGATGTGTCGCTCAGTGTACACAAAGGCGAGATACTCGGACTGATAGGCCCCAATGGCGCGGGCAAAACCACACTGTTCAATATTCTGACTGGCTTTTACACACCTAGCAGAGGCGAGCTATGGTTCAATGATGTATCCATGCTCGGCCTGCAGCCGCATCAAGTAGTGCAGCACGGCATCGCCCGCACGTTTCAGAATATCAGATTATTCGCCAACATGAGCGTACTGGAAAACGTCATGGTTGGTCGCCATAGCCGCACGCGTACTGGCGTAATCGGTGCAATATTGCGCCATCGTCGCAGCCGCGAAGAAGAAGCCGCCATCCGCACCCGCTCACATGAATTACTGCATCTGGTCGGCATTAGCCGCCACAGCAACACACTGGCAAAAAATCTGTCCTACGGCGACCAGCGCCGACTCGAAATCGCCCGCGCCCTCGCCAGCGACCCGCAGGTATTGGCGCTGGACGAGCCTGCCGCAGGCATGAACCCAGCAGAACGCGACACCTTGAAACAACTGATTCGTGACTTACGTGATAAGCTGGGGCTAACGCTGTTAGTCATAGAACACGATGTGAAATGGATGATGAGCTTGTGTGACCGCATCGCCGTGCTGGATTTTGGTGAAAAAATCGCCGAAGACACACCCGATCAAATTCGCATACACCCGCGCGTTATCAGCGCCTACCTTGGAGACGGCGCATGAGCGAGTTACTCAGCGTCAACAACCTTCGTGTCGCTTACGGGCAAATTCATGCAGTGCAGGATGTCAGTCTGACTGTCGCAGAAAATGAGCGCGTATGCCTGATCGGTGCCAATGGCGCGGGCAAGACCTCGCTACTCAAAGCCATCGCTGGCATGCTCCCGCACGCAGGTGGCAGCGTACAGTTCGCAGGACACAACATCACACACCTGCCATCACATAACATCGTGCCGCTAGGCATCACTCTGGTTCCCGAAGGACGCGGCATCTTTACCCGCATGACCGTCGCTGAAAACCTGGCCATGGGTGCCTATATACGCAAAGACAAAGCTGTAGTCGCCAGTGAAATCGACACTATCTACCAACGCTATCCGCGCCTGGGAGAGCGCCACCAACAGCCAGCCGGGCAGCTATCAGGCGGCGAACAGCAACTACTCGCCATCAACCGCGCCTTGTTGTCACGCCCGCGTTTACTGCTGCTAGATGAACCGAGCATGGGACTGGCGCCGCTAATGGTCAAAGCCATATTCGAAACACTGGCAGCAGCCCATCAACAAGGCGTAGCTATCCTGCTAGTCGAACAAAACGCCCACCTCGCCCTCGCCCACAGCGACCGCGCCTACATCATCGCCAACGGCCAGATCACCCAGCACGGCAACGCCGCCCAGCTTGCGCAGGATCATGATATTAAGCAGGCTTATTTTGGGGAGTAGGGCAGCATCTGTTCATACATTTAAGATGTACATGTAACGTGAACATTGAGAATACATGAACTAAAATCTTAACTGACCGTTCATAAATGTTACAGGAAGAGTTACCTTGGCACAAAAAGCGCTGGGCTGGTGCCGAAGAACTTACCCAGCTTTCCTGCCAATGTCGCACTGATTTTTCGCTTTCCAGCCAGGATTGCAGAAAGATTGCTCTGCGGCACGATAGCGCTCAGGTCATCTTGGTTCAGACCCCGAGCTTCCATTAAAAATCGCAACGCATCGTTTGGTGCCGCGGCTTCTATGGGATAGTGTTCCTGTTCATACTTGGATACGATATCGCCAAGTAATTCCAGCAAACCAGCAAGCTCATGATCCTCATCGTCGCCAACCTCATCCAGCAGCGAATTCATGAGGGCTATCATCTGATCGTAATCTACCTCGTCATGAATAGGACGCAGGTGCGCGATAGCATCGAACACCGCCCAGGAAGACTGGATGGCTTGAATATCGAAATTAACTTGAGCTGATTGCATGATTAGATCTTTCCTTTTCGATAGCGCTTACACCATTCATCTTACTCACGATGCGTCATCACTTATTTAACATCTAGCTCCATCCACGAGTCAACTCAGCTCTGTTCGACCTGGATTATTCAACTCGTAGCTGGTACTGCGCCCACCTGCATCCGTTTTTAACAAAATGCCGCGCACCAGTAAATCATTAATATCGCGCAGGGCAGTATCTGGTGAGCACTTGGCGATTGCCGCCCACTTGCTGCTGGTGAGTTTACCGTCAAAACCATCAAGCAGCCGATTGAGCAACTTCACTTGCCGCTCATTCAGCGGCGTTGTCGCCCAATGCTGCCAGAAGCGAGTTTTTATTAGCACAGCATCCAGTGTAAGTTGTGCTTGATTGACAGCCTGATGCAAAGTGTCGAGAAACCAGGCCAGCCACTCAGTAACATCCATAGCCCCCTTCTGAGTCCGCTCCAGAATTTCGTAATAGACTTTGCGCTGCCGCTGAATTTGCGCCGACAAACTGTAAAAGCGCTGCGGACTGCCATCAGCGCGAGCCAGCAACAGGTCACCAATGGCGCGGGCGATACGTCCATTACCATCGTCGAATGGATGCAAAGTCACGAACCACAGGTGAGCCAGGCCAGCCTTGATCAGCGGGGATTCATTAGATGAGCCATTGATCCAGTCCACAAATCGTTCTGTTTCGATATTCAAGTTTTCAGCAGGCGGCGCTTCGAAATGCACTCGCTGCCGCCCGATAGGTCCAGACACCACTTGCATAGGACCACTACCATCGTCACGCCAGGCACCCACGTTGATCTGAGCAAGACCCGAGTAGCCAGTAGGAAAAAGTGCCGCGTGCCAGCCGAACAGGCGCTCCTGGGTGACTAGTGCCATACAGTTAACAGTAGCATCCATCACCATCTCAACCACACCTTCAACGTGACGATCCGCCGGAACCAAGGCACCGATGTCCACACCCAGACGCCGAGCGATGGAAGAGCGCACGGAATCGACACTAACTATCTCACCCTCAATCTCGCTGGTCTTGACCACGTCTTCAGTTAGCGCAGCAAGGCTAGCCTGATCGCGCAATGCCATGCCCACATCAGCCAAACGCCCCATCAACAAACCCTGGGCGCGACTGGCCTCAGCCATAGATCCAGCCAGCGCAGCCAGATCATAATGCCAGTTCGGCCAATCACTGGCTTGCCATATATATGTGTAATCACCGCTATTCATGCGGAGATTATGTTCCACATTCTCCGCAGATGCAAATTATTCGCCGCCATTATTGCGGTGATTGATGGCGTTTTTCTCCGCGGGGATACAAGAAAACTCGGGCGGGAAATACAAAATCTTGATTCGTAACCCATACATGCCTATTTTCCAGCCCCAAGAAGCTAAGAAACCTGAGGCCTGCTTGAGAAAATATGCATAAATGCACTACATATCTAGACCTGTCCCTGATGTTTCTGCTTAGGGATGGTTTCTAGTTCATTTAGTATTTCTTTATTCATTCTTGCATCCGGCAGGCCTTCAAGCACGGTTTTGTAAGTGTGTTGTTGGTAAAGAGCCACCAAATTAATGGTGCTATTTGTTCGCGCCTCTCTAACGCTGGCCAATGACTTTGTGGCGAATTTATATTTCATCGCATTGCCTTATCTGATTTTGCCGTTACTTCGAAAACAGGGAGACAGCGGTTCAAGATCCAATCCGTCTATGGTTGCTTTAGTGGTGTTCTGCAAAGTCATTGCTAATTCCACCCCAATGCTTTGGATGTCTTGAAATAAGGGGCATATGGCCCCGTCCAGATGTAGTGATACACGTTATTACGGCTTTCCTCGTCAAGGTCTCCTACTATGATAAGTACTAGCGATGCCCCATAGCTATCCAAGTCAGGCGAGTCCGGAAAGTTCTTTCCATACCGTTCCAGAATTTCAATACCGATCGACTTTGCCGTTCCACTTCTCGCATAGTTGGCGGTTGCTATTATTCGCAAACCTTGAATTACTAGTTTTTGGTAGGGCGCCCCCTCATTGTCTAGCCACCGAATAGCCTTGGCGTGTTCTGCATCAAGGTCTAGGTTCTTATGTTGGTCTGATGGCGGCCTTCCAAACAGGTAATTTGACCAAGACGAGGCGACCGAGCGAATCGCGTCCTTGTCCTTGTTGGAGTTCTGGTTTGAAAGCTGTTCCATTAGGATCATGTACAACGTGATTTGTGCGACTTGGGCCAACCCGTCGCCGTAGTTCGCTAGCCGTTTAACGTTGCCCGAAAAAAGTTTCTTGATAAAACTAAACATACCTATTCCCCGTCAAGGTTAGCCATTATTGAAGACCTACGATGGATAGCGTGCTCATAGAAGTCATATCGCTCCCCCAGCGCCCAACAGTTATTTACCAGACCGATCCGCCCGTATTATTGAAATTCGCAGAAACATGCTGATGTGCCGTAACTGATCGATTCATCACGGTAGTTTCGTCGAGGTGCCTGTCCGCATATGTAATGATGCAACGGACCGAATGCCTGCTGTGGGCGAAATGACCAGATGAACGTTTGTGGCACTCAGCAGTCATTGTACATATCAATGTGAAATGATCGCAATGGCCGAGATTCGGACGGTTGCATCAATAACGGCGATAGTCATGAATTCGGCCAAACCAGACGGCATTACACATCATGAAGCCGGATAAACTGTTCTGTATTTTTGTACTTTTCTTCATATTTAATACCGGCTCTAGCTCTCATGGCTGAAATCGCATTTAAATATAGATTTTCACCATTCAACCTAACATTATTGAAAGCGAACGCATATACATTATCTGGATTATGATGGCTAATTACGCTAGGGATTGTAACGGGCCGGTAATGCGCTCTTCTTTCTAAATGAAGCGTACTTTCTTTCAGGTGATGATAAACACTAGGCGTCAAAATGAAGCCTAGCCAATTCTGTTTTTCTCCGTATTCATAGGCGTCGATTAATGCTTCACCAAGAAAAATATTTTTCTTTTGTTGAGTATAGAATTTTCCTACAGTGAGGGAACCCCTAACAGGTATTTCACGCATTATTAGTTTTTGAAAAAATAATCTTGATGCTTGTTCTACTAATGCAAACTCGCTTTCTGATGATCCACGAGAAAAAATAATAAAGGTATCCGAGAACCAACTATACGAGATACCTTGACTTCTTTTGGGTTCCGCCTTCTGGCTTATTATATTGAGCACTTCCTCATATATAGGTAGCACGTGCTCTATTTCATGGTGTCTTACAAAATTAGAAAACCCAAGCAGATCGAAGTACGCAAACCACCGCTTTGTGTAACGAAGAGGCGTGATAGATTCTTTCATGCGTTTTTCCCCTAACGGTAATTAGACGGACCCAACGGTCAGTAATATTGTTAATAATGATGCTTGTTGTTTATTGGTAAGTTGTTGATTTATATTAACTCAATCAATTTCCCTGTCCGTACAAGATATAATACGGTAAATCAATGACGCTCGCCTGACTGGAATGGAACAGGGGAAATTCATCAATCTGGTGGCTGCTGTTGAGCGTAATACGGATCTTTAATGATGAGATTATGACCGTCCGGATTGGCCGAGCAACAGACCTTCAAGGTCATGCCTATGACTGACCGTTCCTAGCACAACCCTAACTTTCATACCCATCAAAAAAACCCATTAGGAAATGGCTATGCGCAATAAATCCAAATAATTAACCACCCGTTACCGACTTAAACAACACCAGCGTCACTCCACGTGCTACGGAATGATCGACTATCGGCGGGGGATAATCGACACCAATGCGCACATGGTACATTTGCTGCTGTGCCGACGTGAGCAGCCAGGGAGCGTGGATGTATTTGGCGGGGAGGGCTGCCAGTTCAGGCAGATAGCGTTTAATAAACTTACCTTCTGGGTCAAATTTCTCTGATTGGGTGATGGGATTGAAGATACGAAACCAGGGCTGGGCATCGCAGCCTGTGGATGCGCTCCATTGCCAGCCGCCGTTGTTTGCCGCAAGGTCGAAATCTATCAGGTGCTGGGCAAAATACGCTTCACCCAAACGCCAATCGACGTGCAGGTCTTTCACCAGAAATGCGGCGGCCACCATGCGTAGGCGGTTGTGCATGTAGCCGGTCTTGTTCAGCTGCCGCATCGCCGCGTCAACCAGCGGATAGCCTGTGCGCGCCTCGCACCATGCGGCAAAATGGCCGTCTGGATTGGGCCAGTCTATGTCATTAAAATCGGCTTTATAGGTCTGACCAGCGGCGAGTTGCGGGTGATGCCATAGCACTTGTTGATAGAATTCCCGCCAGATCAGCTCGGACAGCCAGGTCTCGGCACCAGCTCCGCCGTGATGATAGGCGTAATTCGCCAATTGCCGTATGGACAGCGTGCCGAAGCGGATATGCACGGATAAATACGATGGACCTTTGATCGCGGGGAAATTACGTGCATCCTGGTAACTGTCTATCCGTGTCTGGAAATCCTGCCAGGTTTGCGCCGCGCCTTCACTGCCGTGTTTAACAGGCAGTTGGGTTAAATTGGTTCGGACAAAGCCGAGTTCAGCCAGACTGGGCATGGGTTGTGCGGGCATGCTTGCATATGTTTCGGTGCGTACGGGATACGCTTGCAGGTAGAATGGTGTGAGGCGTTTGAGCCATGCATTTTTATAGGGAGTGAATACGCCAAAGGGTTTGCCAGCCTGAGTCAGCACCTCATCACATTCAAATATCACCTGATCTTTGTAGCTGTGCAGTGCACGGCCATCTTGCTGTAACTGGTTACCCACCTGCGCATCACGCGCTATCGCCTGCGGCTCGTAATCGCGGTTGCAGAACACGGCATCGGCCTGAAATTCAGCCGCTAATTGCGGAATCAGCTCGACTGCGCGTCCATGGCGTACTATCAGGCTGCTGCCGTGCGCTTCCAGCTCGGATTTGAGCGCAACCAAGCTCACCCAGATGAATTCCACTCGACGATCTGTGCGGGGTAAATCAGCGAGAATATCGGTATCAAAAATGAACACGACGACCACCCGTGTTGCTTGCCTGGTGGCATGGTACAAAGCCGCATGATCATACAAACGTAAATCACGACGCAGCCAGACTATTGCGGTATTCATTTGGTCTCCCTCGCATGCCATAGCCGCCAGCCCAGCAACAACGTCAATACGCCTGCGTAGATCAACGGCTGGGTAAGGTCTTTTTTCACCAACCACACGTAATGCAGCACGCCGAGGATGGCGATGAGGTAAACCAGCTTATGCAGTTGCTGCCAGCGTTTTGCACCCAGGCGCCGTATCATGGCATTGCTGGAAGTCAGTGCCAGCGGGATGAGCAAGATGAACGCACTGAATCCTACGGTGATGAATGGGCGTTTGTATACATCATGAATAATCGCACCCAGATCAAAAAACTGATCCAGCCAGATATAGGTAATGAAATGCAGACTAGCGTAAAAGAAACTGAATAGCCCCAGCATGCGCCTTACCCGCAACAGGCTGTTCCAGCCCGTCATCTTACGCAATGGCGTGATAGTGAGTGTTAACATCAAGCCCACCAGCGTCCATGTTCCCGTTGAGCGGGTAATGAACTCTATGGGATTTGCGCCCAGATTATCAGTTGCGGCAAAGACTAATAAACGAATTAACGGATATAACGCCAGCAGAAAAGTGGCGATTTTCAGGCGGGTGACATTCATCAATAATATTTGCGCAAATCCATACCACGATACATTTGCGCAACTTGATCGCCGTAGCCGTTGAATGCCAACGTATCACGCTTGAAGAATTCACCAATGCGGCGCTCCTTGGCCTGACTCCAGCGTGGGTGATCGACAGCGGGATTCACATTGGAATAGAAGCCATATTCACTCGGCGCAGCACGACCCCACGCGGTTTGCGGCTGCTTGTCGGTAAAGCGGATGCGGACGATAGCTTTTGCGCTTTTAAAACCATATTTCCACGGCACCACCAGACGTATCGGCGCGCCATTCTGATTAGGCAATGTTTGTCCATATAAACCCACCGCCATCAGCGTCAGCGGGTGCATGGCCTCATCCAGACGCAAGCCTTCGGTGTATGGCCAATCCAGTACACCGATACGCTGCCCTGCCATTTGCGCAGGGTCGTGCAGCGTGGTGAATTCTACATATTTGGCATTGCCTGTCGGCTCAACTTGCTTAATCAGGCTCGCCAACGGAAATCCTACCCACGGGATCACCATAGACCAGCCCTCGACGCAGCGTAACCGGTAAGTACGGTCTTCCAGCGGGAACGCCTTGATCAGCGCGTCGATATCCCACACTTTGGGGTGTTTGACTTCACCTTCTATGCTGACTGTCCACGGATGAGTTCTGAAATTCTGCGCGTTTTCAGCGGGGTCTGATTTATCTGTGCCAAATTCGTAGTAGTTGTTGTACGTCGTTACACTTTTGTAGGGTGTAGGAGTTTCGGTGGTGCTGTAACGCGCATTCGCCGCCGCTGCCAGTCGCACATTCGCTTCACTAATACCAGGTAGCAGTGCGCCGGTAGCAAACAACGCACTCGCTTGCATAAACTGGCGACGTTGCCGATAAATCGCTTCGGGCGTAATTTCTGATGAGGCAATATCATTGGCGCGGCGGATTAACATGGTGGCTCCTTAATTATGTCCAGTGTGACTGGCGCATAACTGACATAGTTCCGTCAGCTGCGCTGCAATCGCCGCAAACAATGGGCGCTGAGTCATGTCGGTTTGCGCGCACTGCTGCTGTAGTTGCCATGCGGCTGCGAGCACACACTTATCGGTATCCACCGTGCGTTCCAGCAATTCTGCAAACAAATGCGCAAATGCCAATACTTCCAGTCGTTGCGCCCTTACATCGTCACTCAACGTGGCTGCGCCAAAATCTCCCAGCAACACATCATCCACGCCATCCCACAGCACGTTATGCGCATACAAGTCGCCATGCGTCAGTCCACATTCATGCAAATGCTGCACTGCGCTGGCCAAACGGGATGCCATCAGCAAAGCGCTGGTCAGACTGAACTGTATATCGGGTGCATAAACATCTCGCGTGCAGCTTTCCAGGCTGGGTGGTGCGGCAAGATTGATGTAGTGGGTGGCAATCATGGGCATGATTAAACCCGCTGTGGCTTCTGGATGGTCGGCGATAATGCCCAGCGACGGCATCAATTGCGGATGCGCCCCCACAGTCACGCACGCGGCCAGCTCGCAACTCGGCAAGCCATCGCTGGTCACGCTGCCTTTATATAACTTCACCGCCACGGGCTGATTATCACGCCATTGTGCCTGATAGATTTTCCCTGATGCGCCTTCACCTAACAGCTCACCCAGTTGCAAGTCATCCCATGCAACCGTATCACATGACGGAAAGTGTGAGCGCCTACTTACTGGATTTCCAGCATAGGCCAGCCATGCAAGACGAGGAAGCTGAAATAGCCAGTCCGGCAATTCAGTAAATTGATTTGCCGAAATACGTAATAATGCGAGTTGCTGCAGCCCCGCCAGACTATCAGGCAGCGCCGATAACTGGTTGCCCGCGAGCATGAGTTTTTCCAGATGTGTGCAATTCCCCAGCGCGTCAGGAAGCTCGCGCAATTGATTATCGGTGAGTATCAGCCAGCGCAAAGCCGGGGGCAGGGCAGCGGCTGGCAAGTGCTGAATCTGGTTGGCCTTGAAACCTATCATTTGCAACTGCGTACATTTACCCAATACTTCGGGCACATGAGTAAACAGATTATCCGAGCAAAATATTACCCGTAACTTGTGCAAACGCGGCAGGTCATCGGGTAGCGTAGACAATGCATTGCCAGACAGATTAAGAATTTCCAGACTGTCCGCAAGGTTGAAAATTTCAGCGGGAAATTCACGCAAGCCGCACGATAAATCCAGTCGCTTAATCCCCGCTAATTCGCCGTTTTGTAATTGTTGTAGAGTATGCATCATGTAAATATAACATGATGCATAACTTAGCCCAGCAAGATTAATCCCCAAGTAACCACAACATTCAACAGCGATACTAATACCGCAGCACTACCCATGTCCTTGGCACGCTTGATCAGGTGATGATGCTCAAACGAGATTCTGTCTACCGCAGCCTCAACCGCAGAATTGAGCAACTCGACGATAAGCACCAGCAAGACCGCCGCTATCATCAGCACACGCCCGATCGCTGATGGCTCCAGATATAACGCCAATGGGATGAGGACTAACGCCAGTAACATTTCTTGACGGAATGCATCTTCATGTTGCAGAGCAGCTTTCAGGCCATCGACAGAATAGAAAAATGCATTGATTACGCGCTTGGGACCTGTCTTGCCTTTGAATGGAGATTCTTCCACAGAGCTCACCTCAAAAAGCACTGAGCATAAACGAGAACTGCAAGTCTTGAATAGTGGAATTCCATGAAGTTTTTTTGACCTTTTGGTGACAACAACTTCTGACATGCATAGTCTAAAATTATGAGACACTCTTCATTTGGCATAAACACAATAAGGTTAAGCAATGTCGCATACGCATGTAGATGAAAATGGTTTGATGGTGAAGTGCTATCACAAATCCAAATCCGCGCTGTTATCTGGCGGTTTCTGGCTAGGTTTGACCCTGGGCTTTCCGATAGAGCATTTTCTTTGGGAAAAGGTATGGCCGTTTAAACTGCTTACTCAATATCTGGGTTTATAACCCTAGCGTACATCCAGGCCGAATCAGGGTACTTTAGCTGATACGCATTACGCCGCTGTACAGTGTTCAACAAAACCTGTCGCCGCTCATCATCCCCCGCCGCTCCCCAGTTTACGATTTCGTCAATATGCCGAAAACATCCCAGGCATACATCCTCCTCATTCAGACAACAATTACGGATGCAGGGGGAGGGGATAGTTGATGACGGCATTTAAACTCACAGCCCCAGCTCATCCCACATCGCGTCCACGCGCTGTTTTACCTCATCGCTCATGACGATAGGCGTGCCCCATTCACGGTTGGTTTCACCTGGCCATTTGTTGGTCGCGTCCATACCCATTTTGCCACCCAGTCCTGACACCGGACTGGCGAAGTCGAGATAGTCTATCGGGGTGTTTTCCACCAGCAGCGTGTCGCGCACGGGATCCATGCGCGTGGTGATCGCCCAGATCACTTCCTGCCAGTCACGGATGTTGACGTCATCATCAACGACGATAATGAACTTGGTGTACATAAACTGGCGCAGGAAACTCCAGATACCGAACATCACGCGCTTGGCATGACCCGGATAGGATTTTTTGATACTGACGATGGCCATTCGATATGAACAGCCTTCGGGCGGCAAATAAAAATCGACAATTTCGGTAAATTGCTTTTGCAGCAACGGCACAAACACTTCATTCAACGCCACGCCCAGCACCGCGGGCTCATCAGGCGGTTTGCCCGTGTAGGTACTGTGATAAATCGGGTCACGGCGCATGGTGATGCGCTCAATGGTGAAAACAGGGAAACTGTCGGTTTCGTTGTAATAGCCGGTATGGTCGCCGAATGGACCTTCGACAGCCATATCGTCGGGATAGATGAAGCCCTCAAGCACTATCTCGGCACTGGCAGGAACATGCAAATCGCTACCCAGACATTTAACGATTTCAGTTTTTGCGCCACGCAACAGCCCTGCAAATTGATATTCTGACAGCGAATCCGGTACCGGCGTGACCGCACCAAGTATGGTAGCCGGATCGGCGCCGAGAGCAACCGCAACAGGATAAGGCTTGCCTGGATTCAACTGCTGAAATTCACGAAAATCCAGTGCGCCGCCGCGATGTGCCAACCAGCGCATGATGACTTTGTTAGGTGCAATCACTTGTTGACGATAGATGCCCAGATTCTGCCGCGATTTGTGCGGCCCGCGCGTGACGACTAAACCCCAGGTAATTAACGGTCCTGCATCACCTGGCCAGCAGGTTTGTATCGGCAGACGAGATAAATCAACATCCTTGCCTTCCCAGACGATATCCTGACACGGTGCGCGGCTGACGACTTTCGGTGCCATATTCAGCACTTGCTTGAACAGCGGGAATTTATCCCATGCATCCTTTAAGCCTTTGGGAGGTTCAGGCTCTTTCAGAAATGCCAATAACTTACCTACCTCACGCAATGCGCTGACATTATCCTCGCCCATGCCCAGCGCTACCCGATGCGGCGTGCCGAACAAATTGGCGAGCACGGGCATGTTGTGACCTATGGGATTTTCAAACAATATTGCCGGGCCGCCCGCTTTTAGCACGCGATCACAAATCTCCGTCATTTCCAGCACCGGATCGACAGGCGTTTTAATGCGTTTGAGTTCGCCGATTTTTTCCAGCTGGGCGATGAAGTCGCGCAAGTCGTGGTATTTCATTTATTTCCTTATTTGCTTGAGCATCGCGGTAGTAGAGGTCTCGTACAAAAATGGGATGGAAAAAACACTGCCACCCCAGCTCAGCACATCTTCACTACCCACCATATCCGCTACCGCCCAGTCGCCACCTTTGACCAGCAAATCCGGACGAACAGCACGTATCAGATTAAGCGGCGTATCTTCATCAAAAGCGATCACTAAATCCACTGACGCCAGCGCCGCCAATACGGCCATACGGTTGGCTAACGAATTAATAGGCCGGTCATCTCCTTTGCCCTGACGACGCACAGAGGCATCGCTGTTCACACCCACGACCAGACTTCCACCCAGTGCACGTGCTTGCGCAAGATAAGTCACGTGACCGCGATGTAATATATCAAAGCAGCCATTGGTAAATACCAATGGCACCTGCAGTTGCACCAGATGTTCAGTCAGGTTTGCTGGCGTTACTATTTTAGATTCAAAATCAGGCGTTGCATGTTCAGGCATTCGGCACCTTAACTATGTATTCAAACAACTTGACCACTTTAGCTACACCTGAAGTGGTACTGGCTATTTGCGCAGCATCAGCACCTTCTTGTTGCGTAACCATACCCATTAAATAGACTACGCCATTTTCAGTGACTATTTTCACCGCTGTAGCAGGGAAACGTTTGTCATCAAAGAATCGCGTTTTAACCATGGTCGTGATATAGGCATCATTACTCCGTGCGCTTAACAGCGTAGGTGTAGAGATACGCAATTCGTTATAGGTGGATTTCACGTTGCCAACACCCAGCACGATGGTATTGATTTTCTGCTTGGTGGCTTCATCGGGCACTTCACCCGTAATCAATACCAGTTGATTGTAACTGGTGAAATTAACGTGAACGTTATCAGCCGGATAAGCTTCACGTGTACGGTTTGCAGCACGCAATTCAATTTCCTGATCTTCAATATAAATACCTGAACTCCGTCTGTCCGTCGCCATCATCACACCAGCACCTGCACCTGTTGCTACCAGCGGTACGCAACCCTGTAATTGCAACAGTGACAAACCCAACACACTTACTAATATCGCTTTACGCATTATTCGACTCCTAAAATTATTTTATCTATGCCATCGCATAAACAATGTATCACCAGCAAATGTACTTCCTGTATCCGTGCCGTACTGGTCGACGGCACACAAATTAGGACATCATCTTCAGTAAGTAATTCACTCATCAGTCCACCAGAGTTACCCGTCAACGCCACAACATGCATGTCACGCTGTTGCGCTGCGGCAATGGCTTCAACCACATTGCGTGAATTACCACTGGTGGATATAGCCAGCAGCACATCACCCGCATGCCCTAGCGCAGTCACCTGCTTGGAAAAAATAACACTGAAATCGTAATCATTGGCGATAGATGTCAACGCTGAACTATCCGTGGTCAGCGCAATCGCCGCCAGACCTGGACGTTCCATTTCAAAACGATTAATCAATTCGGAAGAAAAGTGTTGTGCATCAGCTGCAGAGCCGCCATTGCCACAGGCCAGAATTTTGCCGTCACTCAATAGTGACTGACTCAATAACTCTATGGCTGCGGCGATTTGTGGGGCAAGGCTAAATGCGCACTCTGACTTTAATTGCGCACTGGCGTTAAAATGTTCGGCGATATGTTCGGTTAAATCCATATTCAAAAGTCTGTTTTAGTTAAGCTGCAAATTATACCCGCACTAGGTCTGAAAAGCGTTCTGCACCCAGCGTAGCGCACCGTTTTCTATGAGCACCGCATCAAATCGACATGGCGGAGTGGGGGATACCTGAGTTAAATACATTTGCGCAGCGGCGATAAGCTTTTGCTGTTTACGACCATCGATACTCGCTGCCGCACCGCCAAATTCACGGCTGGCACGGGCGCGAACTTCAACAAACACCAGCGTCTTGCCATCACGCATAATGATATCTATCTCACCCAGACGACATCGGAAATTCCGTGTCACCAATGCCAGCCCTTGTTGCGCCAGATAATCCGCAGCCGCCTGTTCCGCAGCGGCACCGCGCGCTATCATGTCGTCGTCTGCCGCAAGCCTGTGCAAAAATTCTGCATAAAATCGACGATAGATTCAGCAAACTCAGGATCAGGCTGCATCTGATTGATACTGCCATGTACGACCGTCGCGCCATGACGACTGGTAATCGACCATTGAAACGCATTCGGGCAACTAATCAGCGCAAAACGTACCCCGTTCTTGATCGGGCGGCGTTCCATTTCAAATTCACCCCACACGCAACCCACATGCGCGTATGCGCCATCGGTGGTGACATGCTCGACGCTATAAACGTCTGCACACAAAGCAGGTAAATTTGCCAGAGTACACCGCGCCAATAGCTCGGTGACGGGGATTTCAGGGGTCAATGTGCAAGCCCATTCCATGTTAGATTTCTCCTTATCATTGGTAACTACGCCATGCACGGCTATAATAGCGCATCTTTTTCAATTGGTTGCGTCATGTTGAGTCCTTACATAGAGATTAAATCCCACCTAGTCGAATTGTTTACCGCAGCGGTACAACAAGTTTGTCCTGAGCCGACTGATGTCAGTGTAGAAATGGAACGCCCACGTGATGCAGCGCATGGTGATTATGCCTGCAGCATCGCCATGAAACTCGCTAAAACCTTGCGCCGTAACCCACGCGAACTAGCCACGCTGATACATGCGGCATTGCCAGCCTCGGCAATGGTTGCCAAGACCGAAATTGCTGGCGCGGGCTTTATCAACGTCTATCTACATCCCGCAGCACATCAGCAAATTGTGCCGTATGCACTCAGCCTGGGCGCGAATTTTGGCAATAGCCAAATGGGCGCAGGGAAAAAAGTGCAAGTTGAATTCGTCTCTGCCAATCCCACTGGTCCATTGCACGTTGGTCACGGCCGTGGCGCAGCCTATGGCGCCAGCCTGGCCAATGTACTGGCAGCAGCAGGTTACACTGTAGAACGCGAATATTATGTAAACGATGCCGGGCGGCAAATGGATATCCTGACCATTTCTACCTGGATACGCTATTTGACCCTGTGCGGTGAAAATGTCACTTTCCCGGTTAACGCCTACAAGGGCGATTACGTCAATGATATGGCACGCATCATGTTCGACCAGCATGGCACGCGCTACCTGCGCCCTGCTGCCGATGTGTTTGCGAAAGTACCTGACATCGAAACGCTACCTGATGCACACCTCGACGGTCTGATCATTAACGCCAAAGCGCTGCTGGGTGCGGATTATCACTATGTGCATGATTTAGTGCTGACTGAGCAACTCGGTGACGGTCGCAATGATTTGCAAGAATTTGGCGTAGAGTTCGACGAATGGTTTTCTGAACAGTCATTGTATGACTCAGGTGTGGTACAGCGTATCGTTGCCCAGCTCGAAGCGAATGGTCATATTTACGAACAAGACGGTGCGAAATGGTTCCGCTCCACTCATTTTGGCGATGAAAAAGACCGTGTCGTGTTGCGTGATAATGGCCAGTACACTTATTTCGCGTCGGATATTGCTTACCATATCAACAAACTGGAACGCGGCTTCGACATCATGATAGACGTGTGGGGCGCAGACCACCACGGCTACATTCCTCGGGTAAAAGGCGCACTACAAGCACTGAATCTGGATCCGGACAAGCTAGTTGTCGCGCTGGTGCAATTCGCCATCCTTTATCGTGACGGCAAAAAAGCGTCGATGTCGACGCGCTCTGGCGAATTTGTCACCTTGCGTGAATTGCGCAAGGAAGTCGGCAATGATGCGGCGCGTTTCTTCTATGTATTGCGCAAATCCGATCAGCATCTTGATTTCGATCTGGACTTGGCTAAATCCCAGACCAGCGATAATCCTGTGTATTACATCCAGTATGCCCATGCGCGTATCTGCAGCGTGCTAACACAGTGGGGCGGTGATGCCAACGCACTGGCAAATATAGACTGCAGCGTACTCACCACGCGCTCCGAGCTTGAGCTCATGCAGCAATTGGCGTCTTACCCTGCGGTACTGGAAATGGCTGCACGCGACCTCGCGCCGCATGCTATCGCTTACGCCCTCAAAGATATCGCCGCTGCGTTGCATGGTTACTACAATGCAGAGCAATTCCTGGTTGAGGATGAAGCACTGCGTCACGCCCGTATGGCATTGATTACGGCAACACGCTTTGTATTGCAACGTGGTTTAGCATTGTTGGGCGTAACCAGCCCGACACAAATGTAGGAGACAACATGGCACGCGATTACAAATCCCGCACTAACGAACGCAAATCCAGCGACCGCCGATCAGGCGGCTCATCAGTCTGGTCTGGAATACTGATAGGCCTGGCAGTAGGCTTGATTGCTGCTGTCGCCGTCGCATACTGGGTAGGGCGCAGCAACCCATTTGATGCGCGTGAAAAAGCGACTGCAGCCAAAGCCGTTGATGAACAAGCACATGATAAAAAGGCCACGGGCACCGTTATTGACCCGCTCGCCAAAGCCACGAATACGCCGGACAAGCCAGAATTTGATTTTTATAAAATATTGCCTGGCAAAGATAATCCTGCACCCAATGCAGACACAGCTAAAACTGTCGCCCCTGATACGCTATATTTCGTCCAGGCAGGTGCATTTCCTAACCCTGAAGATGCCGACAATCTTAAAGCACGCCTGGCGCTCATGGGTTTTGAAGCTTCCATACAAGCCACTGAAATCCCTGACAAAGGGACTTGGCATCGCGTTCGCTTAGGCCCTTACAAACTTGATGAAGCGAATAAAACCCACGATGCGCTGGAACAAAACAAAATAACTGCCAGTCTCATCAAGATCCCTGCAAAAGCTGGGACTAAGACTAACTAAACGGAGTTGATATGTTGTTACGTAAAATCATTAGCGCCAGCCTTCTCACTTTCGCAGCCTTCATGCCGTTATCCAGCCATGCAGCTGCTGTTGAAGGTAAAGATTACCAGGTGTTGAGCGCCCCTATGGGCACTGACAGCGACAAAAAAGTCGAAGTTGCTGAATTCTTCTGGTATAGCTGCCCGCATTGTTTTCACCTGGAGCCTGGTCTGAATAAATGGCTGAAAACCATGCCTAAAGACACCAGCTTCCGCCGCATTCCAGCCGTCTTGCGCGATAGCTGGGTACCGCTGGCAAAAGCTTATTACGCTATGGAAGCGATGGGCGTCGTCAATAAATATCATGACGCACTGTTCAATGCCATCCACATGGATAACATGATCATAGAAAAAGACAGTGATTTATACGACTGGGCAGGCAAGGTGGGGATGAACAAACAAGCCTTTATCAACGCTTACCAATCATTCAGCGTACAAAGCAAAGTATTGCGCGCCAATCAGCTTATCCGCGATGCGCAAATCACTGGCGTGCCATCATTTGTGATTGATGGCAAATATGTCACTTCCGAATCCATGACGGGTAGTGAAGCCGCTTTGTTCAGCACGATTAACGAACTTATCGTTAAAGCCCGTAAAGAGCATAGCAAATCCAGCAAAAAGTAATGCGCGTATTCATCACCGGTGCAAGTAGCGGCCTGGGTGCCGCACTTGCCCACCATTATGCAGCGCTCGGCGCAACATTAGGTCTGGTAGCACGACGCGCAGATGCTCTACTCACCTTATCTAACCAATTCCCCAGTGCAATAACTTACCCATTAGACGTATGCGACAGGGCAGCCATGCAAGCCGCCGCTGATGACTTTATCTCACGTTTTGGCGTGCCAGACATCGTCATTGCCGCCGCAGGTATTAGCGTCGGCACACTCACCGAACACAGTGACGACCTTGCGGTATTTCAGGCCGTCATGAACACCAACGTACTGGGTACTGTCACCACATTTCAGCCATTTATTACCGCCATGCGCAATCAAGGCCATGGCAGCCTGGTCGGCATTGCCAGCGTTGCAGGCATACGTGGATTGCCTGGAGGTAGCGCTTACTCCGCTTCCAAGTCAGCATTGATAACCTACCTGGAGTCATTGCGGGTTGAATTACAAGCGAGTGGCATATCCGTGACTACCATTAGTCCAGGCTATATCGTCACGCCCATGACCGCAGTCAATCCTTATGCCATGCCGTTCATCATGACGGCCGATGTTGCCGCAGCCAAAATTGCCCGAGTCATCCGCCAGCGCCGTGCCTATGCTACGCTACCCTGGCAAATGGCTATCGTCGCAAAAGTACTGCACGTCCTGCCCAGACCGTTGTATGATAGATTATTCAAGCATGCGCCGCATAAGCCGCGCCAATTGCCGTTATAACTATCACGAGAAAAAACATGACTATCAGCATCATACTCATCGACGACCATCCACTCACCCGACTAGGCACCGCGCGCCTGCTCGAGCATACTGAAGGCATGCATATTACCCAGCAATGTGCTGATCTGGCTTCGGTACGCGAATGGCTTAGTTCAGGTGGCCGTGCTGATATCGCGCTGCTTGATCGCGGCCTGCCCGACGGTGATGGGCTGGACTTAATTGACAGCTTCAAACGTGCCAACATCCGCGTTATCATGTTTACCAGTGCACACACCGACGATGACATTGCCGAAGCCATCAACCACGGCGTCGAAGGCTACCTGCTCAAAACCACCGAACCCGAACAACTCATCCATGCCATACACTCGGTAGCGCAAGGCAACAGCATGTTACCCACACATATCATGCAAAAGCTTGCCCGTGGTGAATTGCTGCAGGATGTCTTAAGCAAGCTCTCTAACCGTGAGCGTGAGATAGTCGATCTGGTCGCGCAAGGCCTGCCCAACAAAACTATTAGTACGCGCCTGAACCTGTCGGAAAACACCGTACGCAACCATCTCTCCAACATCATGCAAAAACTGGGTATGAAAAACCGTGTTCAAGTAGCAACCTTGGCATTGAAAAACGAGAAATAATTTTTAGAAAGAGCGTTTGTTATCCTGCGCCTCGCGCACGAATGACTCAAATTGCTCGGCAGGCAAAGGTTTGCTGAAATAATAACCCTGTATTTCATCACAGCCTTGTTCCTGTAAAAATGCGAGCTGACCACCGGTCTCCACACCTTCAGCAATCGTCTGCATACCCAGACTGCTTGCCAGGCTGATAATAGCGCTGACGATGGCTCTATCTTCCGAATCTTCAACGATGTTGCGCACAAAAGACTGGTCTATTTTGAGCTTATAGACCTTAAAACGCTTCAGATAACTCAGTGACGAATAACCCGTGCCGAAGTCATCTATCGACATACGGATACCACGACCGTGCAAATCATTCATTATCGCCATAGCGCCTTCTGGATCATCCATGGCAACACCTTCCGTCAATTCCAGTTCCAGATATTGTGCTGGCACCTGAATTTCATCAAGCATCTGCGTTACCAGGTCGGGTAAATTGTGATGGCGGAACTGTATGGCAGAAAGATTAACCGCAACGACCATAGGAGGCAAACCAGCATCCATCCATATCTTCAACTGGCTCATCGCAGTACGCAGCACCCATTCACCAATAGAGAGTATCAAACCGCTATTTTCTGCTATGGGAATAAACTCAGCGGGTGAAACCGCCCCAAACTCAGGATGCTGCCAACGCAGGAGCGCTTCTGCGCCGAGTATACGACCATCCTCCAACGCAACCTGAGGCTGGTAATAAACCTGTAATTGCTTGCGTTCTAAGGCTCGCCGCAGCTCATTTTCCAGTTGCAGATTACGAACCGAGCGTGCCTGCATTTCTGGCGTATAAAAACTGTAACCATTACGTCCTTCCTGCTTGGCACGGTACATGGCAACATCGGCGCTCTGCGAAAGTGCCGCAAAACTTTCACCATCATTAGGGTAGATGGCGATACCGATAGAGGCCGTCACAACCAGTTCATGGTTTTCAATCTGACAAACTTGAGCAACTGCCGACAGCAGTTTCTCCGCTACATGAGCCGCGCCATTCACATTCACATCCGGCAGCAACAGTATGAATTCATCACCCCCCTGACGCGAGACCGTATCTTGATCGCGAACCACAGATTGCAGGCGTTTTGCCATCTCAATCAGCAACTCATCGCCAATGAGGTGCCCTAAGGTATCATTAATATTCTTAAAGTGATCCAGATCCAGAAATAGCACTGCCAGCTGAGTTTCTGCGCGCTGCGCCACGCTAATAGCATAATCAATGCGTTCAGTGAATAACGCCCTATTTGGCAACCCAGTCAGCACATCGAAATGTGCCAGCCATTGGATGCGCTCTTCGGCTGCCTTACGTGCAGTAATGTCCTGATTAACAACAATGGCACCCGTTCTGCGCCCGTCGCTATCTGTCATCGGCAATGCAGAATTGAGGATGAATTTGTGCGTGCTATCGAAGCATTCTATTTCAACCTCATCTTCAATAGATGTTTCACCTTTTTCTATGGCACGAGCTGCTCCCCACTCATGCGCTTCTATCAGCTTGCCGCTGGATACCCACCAGCCTTTATATACCCCGAACTGTTCTATACCCACATAATGCGCTCCTGCCCAGATCTTTTGCCCCTCAGGATTCCCAAATATGATTTCGCCTTTTTCGTTCATAATCCAGACGCCTACAGGTAAGATTTCCAGGCTGGATTTCAATAACTGCTCGTTATTTTTCAGTGCTTCGTTTGCCTGTTGGCGATCGGCTTCACGTGCTAAATTATCTAGTGCATAAGAAATATCACCCGTCATTTCAACCAGCAACCTGCGCACATCCTCATCAAAAGCATTTAGTTCACTGGCATATATGGTAAAGGCGCCAATAACTTTGCCATCCTGGGTCAAAGGTAATGAGGCTGAAGCATTAATCCCCAGATGCGCTCCGCGCTCGTGCCAACTCGCAGTAGCTGGATCATGCTGAAAGTCCTGACACCAATAGGCCTGCTTTTCGCGTATGGCTATCCCCGTCGGACCTTGTCCTAGTGGACTATCTGCGTCGATGGAGACCTTAATTTCATTCAGATACTCATTCGCACCAATACCAAAACTGGCTACTGGATGAACCATCTGGCTATCATGGTCAACAAGGCCGATCCATGCCAGTCTCAGCCCGGCAAATTGCACAGCCACCTGGCAAATTTGCAAAAACAACTCATCTTTATTAGCACAGTGCACAATAGCCTGATTACCTTGACTCAAAGCAGCATAGAACCGGGACAACCGCTGAATTTTTATTTCATTTTCCTTGCGTTCAGTGATGTCGCGGCTGGTTCCAACCAGCCCCAGCACCTTACCATCTGTACCACGATAAGCGATTTTCAGCGTTTCCAGTAATACCTTATGCCCGTCCGAATACGTCACCCACTCTTCATTTCTGACAGCATGTCCACTTTTCATCATAAGCTGATCTTTATCGTGGAAAAATTCCGCCGTCTCATGATCAAAAAAATCAAAATCAGTCTGACCAATTAACTGATTTTCTGGTCGCCCCGCAAATAGCTCGAAGGCTTTATTACAACCAAGATAAACACCATTTATATCTTTGAAGAAAATCAGATCCGGCGTCGCATCGATAACGCCCCGTAACAATGCCTTTTCATGTGCGATTGTATCCAACATGTGATTAAAATCACGTGCCAGCACACCCACTTCGTTCTCATTTAAAATACTGGCACGCGCTTCCTTATCGCCGCGACTCACTTCGCTGGTAACGGCCATGAGGTGATTTAACTCCCTTAACAAACCACGTGTCAGCATCCACGCGACGAATATAACCAGCAGCACCGCCATCAGCGCAAAACTCAGCCACACCTGAGTTAAGTGACTTAATGCCTTATTCTCGGATTCACGTGTTAGCTCGACCCGCACCCATCCGATATGATGGTTACTTACCATCACTGGCACTGCAACGTCGAGCATATTGGGCCGATCTACCAACACCTGCATTTGTGGATGAGATTTCAACAAAGCAAGGCTGATGGTATCGTTTACATACAGATTAATTTCGTTGATTTGTGTAGAGGCGAGCACCTGACCTTCGCGCGTCAGAATAAAGGCACGTTTCAAATCAGGCGTACCAGACACGTCCCCCACGACCTCTTGCAGTCCCGCCAGATCGCGCGCCAATACCCAGGAAGAACTGCTTCTGGCCAGCGCACGGGCCAACGCTGTGGCACTTGACATCTCCTCTTTATACAGTGCATCGCGTTGCAGACCATGCTGAATATATCCGGCAACAAGGATAAAAATCAGCGAAGTAATGCTAAATCCCAGCATTAGCTGTCGACGTATGGACTGTTGCCAATAAGCGTGAATCGCTTCAGGTATCCAGCGAACGAAGGGTGGGGTATTCATTGTTCAACTTGGCGTACGCTATTGGAAAACACAACAAGAAAATTACGCACGGGAGCATAAGTTGCATTGGTGGCAGGTTCGAAATTAGAGATGGGTATCCGCGCAAGCATTTTTCTACCCTGCACACTATTATTTAATCCAAACAATGCAGTTGCAAATTGACTGGTCAACGCCGCCGGCACATCCTGACGCACTACCCAAGCATTGTTGGGCAAAGACCCAGTCTGCCATTTTACTTCAAGCTGACTGGCCTGATTAGCATGCTCGGCACTATATTCCAACCATGGCACCATCCAGGTACCTCCAGCAGCTGCATGACCTCGATATACATTCATAATGGCTGACTCTTGCGAACCAACGTAAACGTTTTCGATGTCATGGTTTACATCTATACCGTGAGTATGCAAGTAATACTGGGGCATCATACTCCCCGCCAACGCCGTAGGTGATGGATATGCAACCTTTCCACCTTTAAGGTCGTTCATCGTACGTATGCCACTGTCTTTACGTACAAGTATGACACCACGAAAATTATTATCGTCACCCATTTTACCAAATACATGGTATCCATGTTTGAGGGATAAGACCGTTTGATAGGGATTAGGCATCGCAAAATCAAAGTGTCCACTGTAGAGCTTTTTTTCAAAGTCCTCATAATTCCGCGAAGCTTCGATTCTGAAATGTACGTTAGGCATAGTAGCGTTGATATACTCCAGTATCGGTCCATACATCTCCATCAAACGCCGAGGGTTGTGCAAAGGGTGTATACCGACTACATATGCTTTGATATTTGTTGGAGCTTTAGTGCTAAAACTAGGCTCATAAACTGCCTTATGCGTTTTACCGCAGCCCGCCAATAACAGCACTAAAATCAATAATCCCCAGTATCTCATTAGCTTTACTCCTGACTAAAAGGGTAAATATGAATATGCAGTGTAAATTACTCACCCCTGCTGTATTTTCCACTTTTAGTATTAACCTGACCTTGGTACACAATACCCATAAATCCTATCCTGCAACAGCAGCCGCATCGAAACTGCCTATCCAAGTATTTAAACATAAGAAATAATGTTTACTAGTAGTGCAAAATTCAGGTCAAATCATGCTAACTCAATAACCTGTCCATAGCTAGGGATATTCCAATTTGTTGGTTATAATATCCAGATAATTCAATACTATCCGATGCTTACTAATGGAAATCACACCTCAAAGAATACTCGTTATCGGTGCAGGACTGGGTGGAACAGCGATGCTGGAAATCTTTATTGATGACCCATTAGTTGAGATAGTCGGTATTGTTGATGCCAACCAGCAGGCACCTGCGTTGCAAATTGCCAAGCGCGCAAATATTAATATTTTTGCTAATATCACCGAAGCAATTGAAGCTAGTCGTCCTTGCCTTGCATTCAATCTCACCGGTAATGACAACGTCACTTCAGAAGCCGCTGCGCTGTTAGGAATGAGTAGTGTAGTTGGGGGATTTCAAGCCCGATTCATCTGGAATTTGCTCACTCGCTTGAAGAAAAGCAATGAACAAATCACCAATCTTGCTTACCACGACAGCCTCACCGGACTGCCTAATCGCATTCTGTTTTATGATCGGCTCAATCAGGCAATAGCACGGGCGCGCCGGGAAGAGCGCTCCATCGCGACGCTTTATCTTGATCTTGATGGCTTTAAACTAATCAATGATAGCCTAGGGCACAATGCTGGCGACGCGCTCTTATGCGAAGCAGCCAGACGCATCGTGAGCTGTGTGCGTGACTCTGACACCGTGGCGAGAATTGGCGGTGATGAGTTTGCAATGGTCATTTGCAATCTCCAAACACCTGATGCCATAGACCAAGTCGCCAAGAAAATCATAGATGCCATCAGCCAGCCATTTACTATTAATGGAAAAAGCTGCTCTGTCAGTGCAAGTATTGGTGTCGCCATTTACCCGACGCACGGAAAAACAGCTGAGCAACTCATTAAAATTGCTGATGCGGCGATGTATTTGGCAAAACATAATGGCAAAAACTGTTACCGCACCGCCATCAGTTAATCTGAATTCCATCTGGCACGCTTCTGAGCACGGCTGAACAATCAGGGTTGTACACTCGCCCCTTGCGCCAGCAGAAACTGCTTGAACGCCAATGCCGCTGTCGACAGGCGCTTATCTTGTCTATGCACAACAAACCAGTGGCGGCGAATGGGGAAGTCAACAATATCCAAGGTAATCAAACGCTGCGTTTGCAGCTCCAGGGCAACAGTATGCAATGACACCACTGCCAGCCCCATCCCCGCTTGCACGGCCTGTTTAATCGCTTCATTGGTATTCATTACCAGCCCCGTACGCGGCTTGATATGATGTTGCTGAAAATAGCGCTCTGACGCGCTACGCGTACCTGAGCCTGCTTCGCGTGCGATCATGGTTTCACCTGCGAGCTTGGATGCCGGTATCTGCGTTTGTCCTTGCAGGGGATGCGTGGGCGGGGCGATGACTACCAGCGGATTTTCCATGAACGACTCGGCGACTAGATCATGGCCTTCTGGCGGCTGTCCCATTACCGCAAGATCCAGACTATTCTGTTCCATTTGCGCCAGCAGTTCAGCACGGTTGGCCACATCCAGATGCACCACAATATCGGGGTGCGCCTGACAAAAATGCGCTAACAACTGCGTAGCAAAATAATTGGCAGTAGAGGCAACGGCGATACGCAGCTCGCCTTTATCCAGCCCCTTCATTTGTGTGAATACCGCTTCCGCTTCATGCAATTGCTCGGCAATAGATTTGCTGTAGTGAAACATCTCGCGCCCAGCTTCGGTCATGAAGATTTTTTTACCGAGCTGTTCAAACAGAGGCAAACCCACACTTTCTTCCAGCAGTTTAACTTGCATAGACACCGCCGGCTGCGACAGATGCAGCTCGCGCGCAGCTTTGGAAAAGCTCAAATTGCGCGCAACGGCTTCAAACACCTGAAGCTGACGAAGGGTGAGATGGAGCATAAGGCAAACAGACTATAAATAACTAAGACGATAAGTTTACCTGATACGACATCAGCGTGCTGACCAGACTGCAAATCATGGATTCCTCGTCAGCAGGTATGATCAATATGGGCTTGCTGCCTGTGGCATGAATTTGCGATTGATGGGTAGCATTGCGCTCGGCCGCCAGCGCCAGCCCCAAAAATGCCAAGGGAGTACAAACTTTGCTGCGCACCAATGCCGCATGCTCACCGATACCTGCCGTGAATACCAGCGCATCAATGCCGCCCGCCTTTGCGGCCAATGCACCAATGGCGCCGCGCACTTGCTGACAGAAATACTCAACTGCAAATTGCGCGGTGTCGGTATCACTGGCAAGCAACTGTGACATATCGCTGGATAAGCCGTCGGATAAGGCGATCAAACCCATGTGGTGATAAATCAAGTCGCTGAGTTGCGCGGTTGTATAACGTTCTGACAACGCCAGCATCACACCCGGATCAAGGTCACCACTGCGCGTACCCATAGGGATGCCACCTGCGGGCGTGTATGCCATGGTGGTATCCACAGATTTGAGATTGTCCAGCATACACAAGCTCGCGCCACTGCCCAGATGCGCAACGACAATTTTGCCTTTCGCCGCATCACCCAATATGGCTGGCAACTGCTGCGCAATGTAAGCGTAATTGATGCCGTGAAAACCATAACGCCGATAACCTAGTTCCTGCGGTATCGGCAAGCGTTGCGCCAAGAGGGGTAAGGTGGCATGAAAAGCTGTATCAAAGCAGGCGACTTGTGGCACGCCAAAATGTTCGAGGCACACATCGACACCAAGTAAATTGCTCGGCAAATGCAATGGCGCGAGCGGAATGATGCTGTCCAGCCTGCTACGCTCAGTCGCGTCTATCAAACGCGCAGCATCAGTAATCGCACCACCATGAACCAGCCTATGCCCAATGACATCTGGTTGCGTTGTACCCAAATCGCGTATCAGCGCGGCAAATGCTTCGTGCTGATCATGCAGCTTGCCTCGCCCTATATGCGGATAATTAAAATCCTGCCGCATCCCGTCAGCAGCGAACAAACTGGCCTTGAGCGATGACGAACCACTGTTAATGACTAAAATAATTGGCATTAATAAGACCACTTCCAGTCACGAATTGCCGGCATATCTTCGCCATACTGCTCGATATATTGCTTATGCTCTATCAGTCGGTCATGCATGGCTTGTTTAATGTGTGCGGCACGGTGTTGCATTTTTGGCACGCGATCCATCACATCGATGACCAGATGGAATCTATCCAGGTCATTGAGCACCACCATGTCAAATGGTGTCGTCGTCGTCCCTTCTTCTTTATAGCCACGCACGTGCAAATTATCGTGATTAGTCCGACGATAGGTCAGGCGATGAATGAGCCAAGGATAACCGTGGTATGCAAAAATGATGGGCTTATCGATAGTAAACAGACTGTCAAAATCTCTATCCGACAAACCATGCGGATGCTCTTCGATAGGCTGCAAGGTCATCAAATCAACCACATTAACCACCCGCACTTTCAGCTCTGGTGCCACTTGCCGCAATATATCCACTGCCGCCAATACTTCCAGCGTCGGCACATCGCCACAGCAACCAAGTACTACGTCAGGCGTATCAGCCTGATCATTACTTGCCCATTCCCAGATACCCGCACCGGCGGTGCAATGCTTGATCGCTGCATCCATAGTCAACCACTGCGGTGCAGGCTGCTTGCCGGCAACAATGACGTTTACGTAGTTACGACTGTTCAGGCAATGGTTGGCTACTGAGAGCAGGGTGTTGGCATCGGGCGGCAAATACACACGGATGATTTCGGATTTCTTGTTTACCACATGGTCGATAAAACCCGGATCTTGGTGAGAAAAACCATTGTGATCCTGCCGCCATACATGCGAAGTGAGCAAGTAATTTAACGAGGCTATCGGCCTGCGCCAAGGGATTTCCTGACTCGTCACTTTCAGCCACTTGGCATGCTGGTTAAACATGGAATCGATGATATGGATAAAGGCTTCATAACAGGAAAAGAATCCATGTCGACCCGTGAGCAAATAGCCTTCCAGCCAGCCCTGACAAGTGTGCTCGGACAATATTTCCATCACTCGGCCATCGGGTGCTAGATGATCATCGGTAACAAGATGCTCTGCCATCCAGCTGCGATCGGTCACTTCAAATAACGCAGACAGCCGATTTGAAGCCGTTTCATCTGGGCCAAATACGCGGAAATTCTCCATGTTATGACGCATGACATCACGCAAATAGGTCCCTAACACGCGCGTCGCTTCACCATCAACCGCCCCCGGTTGCGGCACTGCCACAGCGTAATCGCGGAAATCTGGCAAACGCAGGTCATGCAACAATATGCCGCCATTCGCATGCGGATTCGCACCCATGCGTCGCATACCGACAGGCGCCAGTGCTGCCAGTTCGGGCAGCAATTTACCCTGCTGATCAAATAATTCTTCGGGATGATAATGGCGCATCCACGCATCCAGAATTTGTACGTGCGCAGGCTTGGTTGCCATTTCCGATAAAGGCACCTGATGCGAACGCCATGAACCCTCTGTTGGCAAACCATCGACTTCCTTGGGCCCTGTCCAGCCTTTCGGCGAACGCAAAATAATCATCGGCCACATCGGACGCTCGGTATTCCCATCAACCCTGGCCTGATGCTGTATCTGTTTGATTTCAGCGAGCACGGTATCCATGGTTGCCGCCATCTGTTCGTGCATCAGCGCAGGATTATCACCTTCAACAAAATACGGATGATAGCCATATCCCACAAACAATTGCCGCAACTCCTCATGACTGATACGCGCCAACACTGCAGGGTTGGCAATTTTGTAGCCATTAAGATGCAATATCGGCAACACTACGCCGTCGTTTTTTGGATTCAGAAATTTATTGGAATGCCATGCAGTTGCCAGCGGTCCGGTTTCCGCCTCACCATCTCCGACCACGCAACAGGCGATCAAATCCGGATTATCAAACACCGCGCCATAAGCATGCGATACCGCATAACCTAGTTCACCCCCTTCATGTATGGAGCCTGGTGTTTCAGGTGCAACATGGCTGGGTATGCCTCCCGGAAAAGAGAACTGACGGAACAGATGTTTCATGCCTATCTCATCTTGCGAAATATTTGGATAGAACTCGCTGTAAGTCCCTTCCAGATAAGTATTCGCCACTACTGCAGGACCACCGTGTCCGGGCCCGGCAATGAAGATCATATTCAGATCATCACGGCGTATTACCCGATTCATATGCGCATAAATGAAATTCAACCCCGGCGTCGTTCCCCAATGCCCCAACAAACGCGGCTTAATGTTGGCAAGGGTGATGGGCTGTTTTAATAAGGGGTTATCGAGCAAATAAATTTGCCCAACCGCAAGATAATTGGCTGCACGCCAATAGCGGTTGATGAGATCAAGTTCTGTAGCAGTAAGCGCTTGCGTCATGTCCATCTCCAGATAATGTCATCTTAATTATAGACTGGAAAATGTGACGTTATTGCTATAGTTGCGTTTAACTACCGCTCATTGGCGATGGGCAAGCTCAATGCAGCCTACGACACCATATCCAACGCCAACGCCTCCGCCACTTTAATACCATCTATCGCCGCCGATAAGATACCACCTGCATAACCGGCACCTTCGCCTGTGGGATATAAGCCACGCGTATTCAGGCTTTGATAATCGTCACCGCGTTTAATGCGGATAGGCGAGGAGGTGCGTGTTTCTACACCGGTGAGCACCGCATCATGCATGGCGAAGCCGCGTATCTGTTTATCGAATGCGGGCAGCGCTTCACGCATAGCAGTAATGATATAGTCAGGCAGGGCGGTAGCCAGATCACACATAGTTACGCCCGGCGTATAAGATGGCACAACCTCGCCGAGTTGTGTGGATGGACGTTGCGCCAGGAAGTCACCGACTAACTGCGCAGGGGCGTTGTAGTTGCTACCACCCAGCTCAAACGCCCTACGTTCCCACTGGCGCTGGAATTCCATGCCCGCCAATGGGTGCTCGCCGCAATCTTCCGGGTTGATATTCACCACCATGCCACTGTTGGCGTTACGCTCGTTACGTGAATACTGACTCATGCCATTAGTAACCACATAGCCTTCTTCCGATGCCGCCGCGACCACTGTACCGCCCGGGCACATGCAGAAGCTATACACCGCACGCCCATTGCTGGCGTGGTGAACCAATTTGTAATCTGCCGCGCCCAATTCCGGGTGACCTGCGCTGTCGCCAAAGCGACATTGATCGATAAGGTGTTGCGGATGCTCTATGCGCAAACCGATGGCAAATGGCTTGGCCTCGATATATACGCCACGCTCATTCAACATCTTAAAGGTATCACGCGCGCTGTGTCCGATAGCCAGCACGATGTGATTGCTCATGACACGTTCGCCATCTGCCAGCACTACGCCCTGTATTGCATCACCCTCACGGACAATATCAACGACACGTTGCTGAAAACGAATCTCGCCGCCCAAAGATTCGATAGTCGCACGCATTTTTTCCACCATGCCAACCAGACGGAACGTGCCGATATGCGGCTTGCTGACATAGGCGATCTCCGGCGGCGCACCTGCGATGATGAACTCGTCTATGACTTTACGCCCGTAATGCTTAGGATCTTTAATCTGGCTGTAGAGCTTGCCGTCCGAGAACGTACCCGCACCACCTTCACCAAACTGCACATTGGACTCGGGGTTCAATTTACGTTTGCGCCACAAGCCCCAAGTATCCTGCGTGCGTTCACGTACTGCTTTACCGCGCTCAAGCACAATCGGGCGAAAACCCATTTGCGCCAGTATCAGCGCAGCAAATATGCCTGCGGGGCCAAAACCGATAACCACAGGACGGTGCGCCAAATTCGCAGGTGCGCTGGCAACCTGATGATAGCCTATGTCTGGCGCGATGCTGATATGCTTGTCCTGCTTCAGTTTAGCTAATACCGCCGCTTCATTTTGCACTGCCACATCGACGGTATAAACAAACAGAATCAACGGCCGTTTACGCGCATCCTGACCACGTCTGAATACGGTATAACTCACTAATTTATCAGCCGTGATTTTCAAACGCTGACAAATTGCCGCAGACAAGGCGGATTCTGGATGATCTAAAGGCAGTTTAATTTCGGTAATACGCAGCATAGTGGACAGCGAAGTGAACAACAAAGTGCTATTTTACCGCCGCTGGTGATGCTAACCAAATGATTTTCTTGGTAGCTTTCATGTAAAATAGTCGTTTGAATTAAAGCAGATAACAACATGGCGATACAGTGGTTTCCCGGACACATGACCTCGGCGCGCAAAAAAGCGGCCGAAACCATGGCATTAACCGATATCGTTATCGAAGTGCTGGATGCGCGGCTGCCCGAAGCCAGCAGCAATCCGATGATAGAAGAGCTGCGCGTATTCCGCCAACGCCCGTGTTTGAAGATCTTAAACAAGGCAGACTTGGCTGACCCCGCCACCACCAAAGCCTGGCTGGAATACTACAACAAGCAAAAGGGCGTGAAAGCCGTTGCGCTGTCGTGTAAAAAACCTGCCGATGTCGCCCGCATTCCCGCCATGTGTCTGACCCTAGCCTCACATCGCGGCACGACACTCAAACCTTTACGCATGATGATCATGGGCATCCCCAACGTCGGCAAATCTACACTGATGAATGCACTGCTCAAACGCCGTGTTGCTAAAGTAGGTGATGAGCCAGCGGTAACCAAAAGCCAGCAAAAATTAGAGTTGAACGATCACATGATACTGATCGACACCCCTGGCATGATGTGGCCACGCATCGCACACCAGAGTGACGGCCTGATGCTAGCCGCCAGTCACGCGATAGGACGTAATGCCGTGATTGATGAAGAGGTTGCCACCTTTTTAGCGGAAAACCTGTTGCAGAGCTACGCGCCGCTTATTAAGCTGCGTTATGGATTTGATACAGCTGACAAGGATGCCGTAGCGGTCATCGAAGCCATCGCCGCCAAACGAGGTTATCGACTCAAGGGCGGGGCAGTGGATTTTGAAAAAGCGTGCATGACGTTATTACAAGACTATCGCCTGGGTACTTTAGGGCGTATCAGCCTGGAAACACCCAAGAGCCGTGCAGCGATGTTAGCCTTAGCAAGCGAGACAGTGACGACTTTGGGTACAACCGAGAACGGTGTAGACTCGCTGGGTGAAGATTAAACCAAGTTGGGAGGCCATCTCCCAACTAACTCACAACCCTAATCTACGCCATATCTCCATCGTAGCTGCAGATTGATTCATGGTGTAGAAATGCAAGCCTGGCGCATTGTTAGCGAGCAGTCGCTCACATAACGCAGTCACAACATCCAGTCCGTAAGCACGGATGGAATCGATATCGTCATTGTAAGCTTCCAGTTTTTTACGCATCCAGCGTGGGATTTCTGCGCCACAGGCATCAGAGAAACGCGCGAGCTGGGAGAAATTGCCGATAGGCATGATGCCTGGCACGATAGGTGCTGTAATACCCAGCTTGGCGCAGTCGTCAACAAAGGCAAAATAGGCGTCAGCATTAAAGAAGTACTGGGTAATCGCAGCATTCGCGCCTGCGTCCATTTTGCGCTTGAAGCTCATCAAGTCATCCTGCGCACTTTTAGCTTGTGGATGGACTTCTGGATAAGCGGCAACTTCAATATTAAACCAGTCACCTGTTTCATTGCGGATAAATTCTACTAATTCATTGGCATAGCGAAACTCGCCAGCACTGGCCATGCCCGAAGGCAAATCGCCGCGCAGGGCAACGATATGGCGGATGTTGTTACTTTGATATTCGCCCAATATCGCACGGATATTGTCGCGGGTGGAGCCTATGCATGACAGATGCGGTGCGGCTTCTAGCCCCGCATGCTGAATATCCAGCACTGTTGCCAGAGAGTGGTCACGGGTGGAGCCACCCGCGCCAAATGTCACAGAAAAAAACTTGGGATGCAACGTTGCCAATTGGCTACGCACGTCGCGCAGCTTGTCCATGCCTTCAGGAGTCTTGGGCGGAAAGAACTCGAAACTAAACGTGCGTGCAGTCATGACAATATTCCCTTAGATTAGCTTAATAACGGTAGTGATTTGCTTTGTACGGACCTGTTTTTTCCACACCGATGTAAGCTGCTTGTTGGTCCGACAACTCGGTCAACACTGCATTCAATGTTTTCAATTGCAAACGCGCAACTTTTTCATCCAGATGTTTAGGCAGGGTATAAACGCCCACTGGATAATCTGCTGTACGACTAAACAATTCTATCTGTGCGATAGTCTGGTTAGCAAATGAAGAACTCATGACATACGATGGATGACCTGTACCACAACCCAGGTTTACCAAACGACCCTTGGCCAGCATGATGATACGCTTGCCGTCCGGGAAAATGATATGGTCAACCTGTGGCTTGATTTCTTCCCATTGGTATTTTTCCACGCCGGCAACGTCGATTTCATTGTCAAAGTGGCCGATATTGCAGACGATAGCCTGATTTTTCATTTTCGCCATGTGGTCATGAGTAATGACATGGTAGTTACCTGTCGCGGTAACAAAGATATCCGCTTTATCGCAAGCGTAATCCATAGTCACAACACGGTAACCCTCCATCGCTGCCTGCAGTGCGCAGATAGGATCGATTTCAGTAATCCACACTTGTGCAGACAACGCACGCAATGCTTGAGCTGAGCCTTTACCCACGTCGCCATAACCGGCAACTACAGCAATCTTACCCGCCACCATCACGTCAGTTGCACGTTTGATACCGTCAACCAAAGATTCACGGCAGCCATACAGGTTGTCGAATTTAGATTTAGTAACAGAATCATTAACGTTAATCGCCGGGAATTTCAATTCGCCGCGTTCGTGCATTTGATATAAACGATGTACGCCGGTGGTGGTTTCTTCGGTTACGCCTTTGATGTGCGCAAGACGTACTGAATACCAGGTCGGTGCAACAGCCAATTTGGCTTTAATCGCTGCGTAAAGTACACGCTCTTCTTCGCTGGTTGGGTGTGCCAGCACGCTGATGTCAGTTTCTGCACGAGCACCCAGATGTAGCAATAAAGTCGCATCGCCACCATCATCGAGGATCATGTTGGAATAGCCACCATCCGTCCATTCAAAAATACGGTGGGTGTAATCCCAGTAATCAACCAGTGACTCGCCCTTGACTGCAAATACCGGTGTACCTGTCGCAGCAATCGCAGCAGCAGCGTGATCTTGGGTAGAGAAAATGTTGCATGAAGCCCAACGCACTTCAGCGCCGAGTGCTTGCAGAGTTTCTATCAGCACGCCGGTCTGGATGGTCATGTGCAAGCTACCGGTGATGCGAGCGCCTTTAAGTGGTTTGGTCGCAGCGAATTCTTCACGAATTGCCATCAAGCCTGGCATTTCGATTTCAGCAATGTTCAGTTCCTTACGTCCCCATGAAGCAAGCGACATATCGGCAATTACATAATCAGTGGTATTACAAGTTGAGGTAACGGCATTCATACCGGTCTCCTTTCAATAGGTTAACTAAATGGGTTACAGACCAGCAGCAGATTTCAATTCTTCTGCTTTATCAGTGGCTTCCCATGTAAATTCTGGCTCATCGCGGCCGAAGTGGCCGTAACTTGCTGTGCGAGTGTAGATAGGGCGCAGTAAATTCAATGTTTGAATAATGGCCTTAGGACGCAAATCGAAATGCGCTGCAACTAATTCGCCAATACGTTCGTCACTGATTTTACCTGTGCCGAAAGTATTAACCATTAATGAGACTGGGCGAGCCACACCAATTGCGTAAGCAACCTGCACCAGACATTTGGTTGCCAAGCCTGCAGCAACAATATTTTTCGCAACATAACGACCTGCGTAAGCAGCAGAACGATCGACTTTAGTAGGATCCTTACCAGAGAAAGCACCACCGCCGTGAGGCGCAGCACCACCATAGGTATCCACTATGATTTTACGACCGGTCAGACCCGCGTCACCCATAGGGCCGCCGATAACGAAACGGCCAGTCGGGTTAACCAGATAGCGCACGTCGGTTTTGAGCATATCCGCTGGAATCACTGGCTTGATGATTTCTTCAATCACAGCTTCCTGAATTTGCGCGTGGGAAACATCAGGATGATGCTGGGTAGAAAGCACAACGGTATCAACATGCTGCGGCTTGCCATCAACATAACGAATGGATACTTGTGATTTTGCATCTGGACGCAACCATGGCAAACGGCCATCTTTACGCAATTCAGCCTGACGTTCGACTAAACGATGCGCAAGATAAATTGGCATAGGCATTAACGATGGGGTTTCATCGCAGGCATATCCGAACATCAAGCCTTGATCGCCAGCACCCTGATCCAGATCCAGGCCCTGACCTTCATTCACGCCTTGCGCAATGTCAGCTGACTGTTTGCCAAAAGTGGTAAGCACAGAGCAGGTATTGTAATCGAAGCCGATATCAGAGCTATCGTAACCAATACGCTTCACTGTTTGGCGAGCGATCTGGTTGTAATCTATCATCGCGTGGGTAGTAATTTCACCCGCGATAACGACTAAGCCGGTGGTGACCAGCGTTTCACAAGCAACACGCGCGTGTGGATCCTGGGTAAGGATAGCATCGAGGACTGCATCGGAGATTTGGTCAGCGACTTTGTCGGGATGACCTTCGGAAACGGATTCTGAGGTGAAAATGTAATCTTGCATGGCACACACGCCTTTCTGTAGTTAAATGACCAAAAAGTAAGACGTGAGCGTCGTTGCTATATGAACGGTTTGAGCCTGGCAGGGTTTCCCCGTCGCAACGCTCCTCAAACCAAGCGCGTATTCTAGCTAACAATTCCATCTGTGTATATATCTGCTGGAATTTTGATGTTTACCCCTTGTATTTACTACGCTTGAGTTAAAATAGCGGCTACTGTTTGCTCACTCCTGACTGCATGCGTTTATTTATTCTTCGATTATTGGCAAAGTTACCTCTGCGATTCTGGCATGGCATAGGCGCTTTTGGTGGCTGGCTGACTTATCGCAGCGACAAACGCTATGCCGCTAAAATTCAGCAGAACCTCGCACAAAGTCAGATTGCCAGTGATGACGCAGATTATCAGCGATTACTACAACAGACAGCGCGTGAAATTGGCAGAGGGGCAGCTGAAATTTTGCCTATCTGGTTACGTCCTTATCAGGATGTTTTGAAATTGGTACAAGCATGTCATGGCTGGGAGCATGTAGAGGCCGCTGCCCAATCGGGCAAAGGTATTCTGGCAATGACTCCGCATCTGGGCTGTTTTGAAATAGTGAGTCTTTACTACGCTGCTCGACGACCAATGACGGTCATGTATAAACCGCCAAGACAAGCTTGGGCAGAGAATATGATGCGTGCAGGGCGCGCACGGGGTCAAATTAGCCTTGCCACCACTGATGTCAAAGGTGTACGGGCATTGCTGACTGCGCTGAAAAAAGGTGAGGCGGTTGGTGTGCTACCGGATCAGGTTGCAAGCCGAGGAGAAGGTGTATGGGCCAATTTCTTTGGTCGACCTGCTTATACACCTACCTTGGTTGCACGCTTACATCAATCCACGGGCGCAGTACCCTTGCTGATGTTTGGTGAACGACTGCCCAATGGCCAAGGCTATGTTATTCATATCGAGCCCTTAGATGCCGATATGAGTGGCGACAAACAGGCGGCAAGCATCGCACTCAATGTGGCGCTGGAACAGCTTATCCGTAAATACCCTACACAATATTTATGGAGTTATAACCGTTACAAACGTCCGGGTGGTGTTGAACCGCCACCAGACGCATAATTGGCATTCTCCAATTGTTATTCAAAGAACTTTCCAAGCAGATATCCGCTATCTTTTCGCAACTTATGACGCGACTGGGTATCGGCTTGCTATGGCTGCTCCATTTATTACCCTCATCTGTACTTGGACGAGTGGGGGAGGGCATAGGCTATGTCATTTATTATCTGGCGGGTAAACGCCGCCGTATTGGTGAGAAAAATCTGGCCTTATGTTTTCCTGCATGGTCTGAAAAGCAACGTAATCAAGTCTTGCATCGGCACTTCCAAGTCCTGAGTCGTGCAGCACTGGAACATGGCATTTTGTTCTGGTCCAGCCATCAACGCGCAGGAAAATTAGTGCAAGTTGAAGGATGGGAACATTTTGAAGCGATACAGAATGAACCAGTAATTTTGCTAGCACCCCATTTTGTAGGTTTAGATATGGGTGGCGTGCCACTACTACTTAAGCATTACAAATTGGTGTCTATGTATAGCCGGCTGAAGAATCCTCTGTTTGATGCATTGATGCTGAAAGCTCGTCACAGGTTTGGCGAACATACACTGATCTCACGCCACGAAGGTGTGCGCCCACTTATCCGGGAAATCAAGCGTGGCGCAGCATTGTATTACCTGCCCGATCAGGACTTTGGTGCAAAAGATGCTGAATTCGCCCCATTCTTTGGCGTTCCCGCTGCAACTATTAATGCGCTGCCGCGCCTGGCAAAAGTCTCTCACGCGAATATATTGCCTGCAGTCACTCGCCAATTACCAAACGGACTAGGCTATGTGCTAAAGTTTTATCCTGCCTGGGATAATTTCCCTAGCGATAATATGCTGGCCGATATTACCCGCATGAATGCTTTTATTGAAGAGCGTGTACTCGAAATGCCAGAGCAGTACTTCTGGTTACATAAACGTTTCAAAACACGCCCTTTAGGTGAAACTAGTGTGTATAAATAATGAATATTAAATTTACCAAAATGCATGGTGCCGGCAATGATTTTGTTGTCATTGATGCAATCAACCAGACCGTGAATCTCAGCGCCGAGCAAATTCGCCATATTGCCGACAGACACATGGGCGTAGGTTGTGATCAGTTGTTGCTGGTTGAACGCCCTACACGTGATGATGCCGATTTTCGCTATCGTATTTTTAATGCTGATGGTAGCGAAGTTGAACAATGTGGCAACGGTGCCCGTTGTTTTGTACGTTTTGTGCATGACCATAGCCTGACACAGCAGCACGAAATTCGCGTCGAAACGGCGTCCGGCATCATCGTGCCCAAACTGGAAAATGATGGTCGTGTTACCGTCAACATGGGCGCACCACGTTTTGAACCCGTTGACATTCCATTTGTAGCGACAGAGCGTGCGCTCACTTATACGCTTGATGTTGCCGGTAAAGATCTGACTATCTGTGCACTTTCCATGGGTAACCCGCATGCAGTGTTGCTGGTTGATGATGTTGATACCGCACCTGTCACCACTAGCGGTGCGCTTATCGAAATACACCCGCGCTTCCCCAATCGAGTCAATGCTGGATTTATGCAGATCGTTGACCGTAGCCATATCCGTTTACGTGTATTCGAACGCGGTGCAGGTGAAACCCTCGCCTGTGGCACAGGTGCTTGTGCGGCAGTCGTTGCAGGAATAAGCTTAGGTTTATTGGATCAGCAAGTTGAAGTCAGCACCCATGGTGGTACGCTGACTATTTCATGGGGTGGTGGTAATACGCCCGTTTGGCTGACTGGCCCTACTGTTAATGTTTTTGAAGCCGAAATCTCGTTATGAAAACTGAAGAAATTGCCCGTTATCTCGCCGCTCATCCGGAGTTCTTTGACCAGTACCCGCATTTATTAACGGATATTCGTTTTAATCACCCTCACGATGGACGCGCGATACCTATCGCTGAACGTCAGATCCTGAATTTGCGCGATAAAGTATCATTACTTGAAAACAAACTGGCTGAGTTAATACAATTCGGTGAAGAAAACGATGTCATTTCTCAAAAAATGCATCATGTAGCTACCGCCACCATAGCGGCTCGCGAGCTAGATACACTTATTCATGCACTGTATTTAAATTTACGTGAAGCTTTCGACATCCCGCATGCGTGTATCCGAATTTGGAATGGTGCTGGATCGGGTGCTGAATTTTCACCTTGCTCAGAAGACCTGATTAGTTGGGTGAACAACATGCCCCACCCTCAATGTGGCGCATATCTGCACGAGGAGGCGCTGTCATGGCTTGGTGATACGACGATGCTGCGTTCCTATGCCGCAGTCCCATTAAAACATAATGAGACCTTAGGTGTGCTTGTACTTGCATCTGAAGATGCGCAACGTTTTTACCCGCAAATGGGGACTTTGTACTTGCAACGTCTGGGCGAGTTAATTGCATCAGGTGTGCAACGCATGACATGAACGATCAGCTGCTAGCCGCGTATCTCGATTATATCGGTGCTGAACGTGGATTAGCTGCGCTTACGCTGGACAACTACCAGCGTGACATCAAACTTTTATTACTACATCTTAATTCCACAACGCTGGAACAGGCACTGGCGCATGATATACGTCGTATCGTTGCGCGTCTGCACGCACAAGGGCTATCTGGCAAAAGCCTGGCGCGTATCTTATCTTCATGGCGCGGTTTTTATCGCTATCTCAACTTACGTCACGGTTATAGCAATAATCCTTGTGATGGCTTACGCGCACCCAAGCATCGCCGCGCTTTGCCGCACAGTCTGTCAGTAGAGCAAACCCAACAACTACTGGAAACGCATACCGATGATGCGCTGGACGTACGCGACAGTGCAATGTTCGAGCTGTTTTATTCATCCGGTTTGCGACTGACCGAACTCGCCAGTTTACGCATGAGCCAACTGGACATTGCACAAGCCGAAATTCACATAGTCGGGAAGGGCAACAAAGCGCGTATTGTGCCGATAGGCGAGGTTGCGCTTATTGCTTTGCAAACATGGCTAGAACAACGTCCTTCGCAAACGGATGCTGTCTTTCCTGGACGCAACAACACGCATCTCAGCCAGCGTGCAATTGCATTACGTTTGAAACGACGTGCTGCTATAGCCGGGGTGAATGCGAATGTACACCCGCATGTCTTGCGCCATGCTTTTGCTTCGCACTTATTACAATCGTCTGGGGATTTACGTGCGGTGCAAGAATTGCTCGGCCATGCCAGCATCAGTACGACGCAGATATACACGCAACTCGATTTTCAACACTTGGCTATGACTTACGATCAAGCTCATCCGCGCGCAAAAAAACGAGCGGACAACAAAAAGGACGGTTAAACCGTCCTTTTTGTTTATGTAGCCTAATCGGGATTAAATCCCGATCGGTAAACTACGATTAACGTTCGCCTTGAACAGTAACCGTGATTTCAGCAACTACGTCAGTATGCAATGAAATGCTAACTGGGAAATCACCAATAGCCTTTAATGGGCCATTAGGCATACGAATTTCTGCTTTAGCGACTTCAATACCAGCTGCATTCAAGCCTTCAGCAATATCGATGTTGGTGATAGAACCAAACAAACGACCATCCATACCTGCTTTTTGCGATACGACTAAAACGTACTCAACTAATTTAGCTGCACGCGCTTGAGCTGCTGCCAATGTTGCTGCTTGTGCTTTTTCTAATTCAGCACGACGCTCTTCAAAATGCTTCAGGTTAGCAGCGGTTGCACGCTTAGCTTTACCTTGAGGGATCAAGAAGTTACGTGCGTAACCGTCTTTAACTTTAACCACATCACCTAAAGTACCGAGGTTAACCACTTTTTCCATAAGAATAATTTGCATGGTAATCTCCTAGTGCAAGTCGGTGTAAGGCATCAACGCGAGGAAGCGAGCACGCTTGATAGCGGTTGACAACTGACGTTGAAAACGGGTTTTTGTTCCTGTGATACGTGCAGGAATGATTTTGCCATTTTCAGCCACAAAGTCTTTTAACAGTTCAGCATCTTTGTAATCTACCCAAGCGATACCTTCAACGGTAAAGCGGCAGAACTTACGACGTTTGAACAACTGACGGGAACCTTCCCGACGTTTGGTATTGGTCTTGCTATTAGTTGGACGAGGCATGATGCGCTCCTATCTAAATGTTTTCTAAGCTGCAAATATGCAGCACTATATGTGAACTTTTCTGACTCTTTTGCGCGAGAAATCCAGAGACGCTTAATGTTTGCGCTAATTCTAATTGACTCAATTTTTTAGCTATATCACCTACCGCTAACGCTGCTAACTCTACTTTTACCTGCCTTGCCATGTTTGCTTCAATTTGCTGTGATTCATGCAGAATCTTACATTCAATTAAAGGCAAACCTGCTGGCGTGTAACGTAATGCATCGCGTTGGATAAGTATGCCGCTGAACTCAACCTGATTAGCTTGCAAATAAATTAAGCAGCTTCTACGGCTTCAGGAGCAGCTTCAGTGTTCGAAGTCAAAGAACGTGATTTTTCATCTTTCATCATTGGTGAAGGTGCAGTCACAGCTTCATCCATACGAACAGTCAGATGACGCAAAACCGCATCGTTGAATTTAAAGCCGTGCTCTAATTCATCCAGGGTTTCTTGATCACATTCAATGTTCATTAACACATAGTGTGCTTTGTGAACTTTTTGAATTGGGTAAGCCATTTGGCGACGACCCCAGTCTTCCAAGCGATGGATTTGACCATTGCGTGTAGTAACTTGGGTGCGGTAACGCTCGATCATCGCAGGCACTTGCTCGCTTTGATCAGGGTGTACGATAAACACGATTTCATAATGACGCATGCAAAACTCCTTCTGGTTAAAGCCCTCCGTGCGTAAGCGGTAGGGCAAGGGGGGAAACCGAGCATTATATTGTAGATTCAGCTAGTTAGCAAGTTCTGCAAACATATCCATTTCTTCTGGCGTAAATCCTGCGGCAATACGTGCTTCAATATGGATGGGTTTACGTAACTTGGGTGCATTATATTCACGCAATAGCCGCCGGAATGTTGCCACTGGCTCCACGCCTTGCTGAGCACATAAGTATGCATACCAACGGTTGCCTACTGCGACATGCCCAACTTCATCACGCAGAATAATCGCCAATATTGCTGCTGCGTCATCCGCACCCACGGATGTCAACTTATGCATGATAGCTGGCAGCGCATCTAAGCCTCGCGCTTCCAGCACCCGCGGCACCAGCGCCATACGAACCAGTGGATCATGCGCTGTCTGTACCGCCATGTCCCACAACCCATTATGCGCGCTGAAATCACCGTATTCATAACCCAGGCTTTGCAAATGCGCTCGCAATAAGGAAAAATGATATGCTTCTTCGGCTGCTACTCGTAACCAGTCTTCATAGTAATCTCGCGGTAAATCACGAAAACGATATATGGCATCCAACGCCAAGTTAATTGCATTAAATTCGATGTGGGCGAGCGCATGTATCAATGCGGCCCTACCATCTACCGTAGATAATTTGCGTTTTTCTACCAGTAACGCCGAGATTAATTCGGGCTTGGATGGCCTGCCTGGGTCTGGAATAAGGATAATAGGCGTAGCGTCATGCGCATAACTGATTTCATCAGCCAGCCACGCACGACGCAAAGAAGCTACCTGCTCTAATTTATAATCAACATCACACGCCTGTATGCAGCTTAATGTTTTAACAAATAAATTAGTGAGCATATTTTACACTTGGGCTGTATTGCGGTTAATTTACGTGATTATCACTTATGCATATAAAGCATAAGTGATTTTATTCCCAGAAATCACAATCGGCAGTTAAGCGAAATAACTCGCCTAACTGCCGACTTTAGGAAACTACAACCTACAACATCTTGTAGGTTCCCATCAGAGTTTAGATATCGGTAACGTGAAATCATACACTTTCAAATCATGATGAGAAATTTCTAGCCAAGCGTTTCTCATTTTGTCAGATTTCCCTACATTACCTTATGGTGTCTTCTTAACAAAATAAGGCCCATTTGGGATAGCATTCTGACCAAAGATGAAGACTTGCTGATAATAAAAGCACCGCTTCATACTTTCTCTAAAGTATAACTTACCCTATTCAGTATCATGGCTAATGAATAGGGTAATTGCCGCTTCTTCGTTGCTGAAATTGGTCAACCTTGAGGCTAGCCAAACTCACAAGCAATGCGTTCAATGGTTAGGATTCAAACCCTTTATACCGGTATAGCAATATTTAAATTGCCATACCGTGCGATTTAAGAGCGTATCTTTGGGTGTTGACTCGTTAAGAAACAACAAATCGTACGTCATAGGCAATAAACCCACAAATAAAGTGGTCTAAGGAACTTCTGCCACTCGAAAATGATAAACCACCAAAATTCCCACAAAATCTAAACGAATGGGAAAAATCTAAACTCTGATGGGATCCTACACAATTTGTAGGATCCCATTTTAGATTGAAATTGCGTTGTTAAAAATCAAGGGGTTTCGAATCATCGTTGGGACTCAAAGCCTGCAAATTTCCCATCAAATTAGATTTCCCTACATTGTCATCCAGAAAATCAGACGAGTCTAGAAACGCCTCAACAGCGCTTCTAATATATAGCGTCTGTCTTCCAAAGTCCACTTTTGAACCAGAAATTGGCGCAATACCATTTCCGGCCAATGCAACTCTGATTTTACGTGCAGGCTGTTCCACTCGTCTGGCAATCTCTGTGCTAGTCACGTACTCTTTCTGAAAATGCTCAAGATCAACCCTAGAAATCCGATGCCCTCCACCTGGCAAAATTCTCGGCAACATCACTGACTGGAGAAAACCAAGATGAATAAAGTCACTAGCAGCTTCTTTATGGATCATCAAAATTTCAGCCACCTGGGCCAAGGTCAGCCAAGAACCCTGACCTTGCTTATGCCGGTCACGCCATACTCTGATTTCTGCTTCCCGGTATAACACCCCATTAACACCAACTAAATCTGCTTGCACACCAACCGCTTTGATATTTCCCTGCTGGGTCTCTTTAATAAGTGCAACCATTTCAGACTCTGTCCAGATAAAGTACCTAAGCAAATGATTAATAGACACGCAACCCTCATCCGGAAGAGCAACAACAGGTAAATTCTCTCGGATTGATAGCACCGCGTCGATATCAGCTAGCGGCACAAACCATGGCGTTGATACTCCGCCAGATCGAGATGCATTAGGGAACAGCAGTAGCAAGATTCCCCGTATTCGTTTCTTAGAAAATCCTAGCAGTTTTGCAGCGGTTTTAAGATTGATACCCGTTTTTAGGAATGAAGCAACTTGATCCAGCCCAGTTTTCTTAACCGTCAGAAAACGCCGACCCGATTGATACACAGTCGTTTGCCCTTCCAGCATCCCAGACTGAACTAAAAACTGAATACGCTTCATGGAAATCCCAAGTTCGCTACAGGCCAGTTTTGCCGGAATCCATTCTGCACGATGCATAATTGTTTCAACTAACCGGCGGTTACGTCGCGCGACACCACCTTTCCATGAACTGAGTAACCACTCCTCAAATGCAAACCGCACAGGGTCAAACTGTGGTGCAGACAAAACCGTATAAAGATATCGATATGCCTGCCCTATAACGAACTTTAAGGAGCGACTAGATTCTTGCCTCTCAAATTGATTAAGCAATTCATGAAATGCTGCTGGCCAGTTGGCAAATACTTCCGCAGCATGCGAGGTAATTGTCCATGATATGGCCATCGTTCCAGCATGCCGAATTTTAAGAGCCCGCATTCCCATCCCAGGGCGCAAACCTGCACCAATATATCGAGTCAGCTGTTGCATTTGAGTAATATCCAGCTTTTGGAGAGGAATTAATGCTCCCTCATCTGGGCGGTCATGCAGAATATTCTGCAGCACTTTCACCAAAGCCGTACCTGATGAACTACTAGCAACTGGCACTTCCTGTCGCAAATCTGCACCACATTGGCAACGTAGAAGGGCTCCGCGACCCCACTTGATATTCTGTCCACAGGAACTACATCGATCAATTAACCAGACACCATGCTCCGGACAGGCATCGTAGAAATACAACTCCCACCCAACTTGCCAAACCGGCTCGTTTTTCAGGCAGTGTGGACAGAATCGAGCAGCCTGTGAATTCCAAATTCGGGGTTTTTGGTTCCATAAATCAGTCAATCGCGTCAGGTAATCATATAAAACTGGATCAAGCGCTGAATTGGGCATCAGCCCATTAGATTGCAACGAATCGAGAGTAAAAAGAACACCCAACTTTTCCAGATCGATCATCTGCAAGTAGTTAGCTTCAGCCAATCTGAGTAAATATCCTCGCGGTCCTTCATTGTTTTCTGGTTCAGGCCGTATCAGTAATGGACTCATACGTTATCCCTCTTGGCTTTTCTCAGCACACCGCCTAAGCGCCGAGCGATCGGCGAACCAATCATCTGTGCATGTGAATCTGGCTCGAACGGTTCTCCACTTCGATTAAGTGGCCTGAGCGGTGATTCTGGGTGAAAAGGATTAAGCCTGGTTGGGACATCAGACCAAATTTGCTCCCTGAATCCCGCAGCCAATACGGCCAAATCTATGGAAGGCAAATCAGTACGGACAGCAACAGAAATCGCGCCTTCCAACAGCTTTTTTACGTAGTCGAGCCGGCCACCAGACGCAATATAAACTCGCCGCGCCATATTTGATTCGTGTAATGGCACATCAAAGGGTACGGGAATTTGTGCGCCAAAAGCTTGCAAAAGCCCACGGAACTCCAACCAATCTTCTGCGTCATCCATCGCAAATGGTGACAACTCAATCTGCGATGAAAACCGTCGCCATAACTGGCTATTACTCCTGACGACATTTTTAGCTTCTGGTAGACCGCACAATACCAAAGTGCAACGCAGATTATTCATGATTCCTTTTAACCAATCCGTAATGTCGCGATACTGCTGAACAGTTGCGGTGTAGTAAAAGTGGTGGAACTCGTCTAATAACAAAATTTCAATGCCGCACCGCGCAAAATAATTATAGATGCGCTCTGTCTTCTCGGCAGCAGTTCCCCGATGTGCGGTTGGATCCCCAATTGCCCCCAGGATTGTTTGAGCCAAGCTTTTAACGGTTGGGGAGCTTTGCGTTTCAGCAAACAGCGCTGGAATAATGGTCACGCCGCGCTCCACTCGCCGAGGAAAAAGTGACTGATAGTGCCGCAGGATCTTACTCTTCCCTACACCAGAAAAACCCGTGATAAGTAAGCCATCACTCACGCCGTGAATACTGGAATGGTGATGTCTTTCAGCAATTTGCAGCACAATCGACTTGAAGCGAGCATGCTGAAATGTAATGCCCGCAAGCGAAAACCCCAATGCATCTGTACCACTCTGTTCAGCACCACGATAGGTCGAAATAATATCAATTGGTTTCATCTGGATTCTCCAACGGTTTAAATTTTGGCAATTCGTCATTAAGCCCATCGGGGAGCTCGGGTGGCACCTCGTTCAATGGTGATTTGCTGCCTTTCCTAGGTTGGTTGATGATGTCCTTAGACGGAGTCAGCGGGTCGCTATCCGTCATATTCAAGCGCTGCGCCTGCTTTCGATTAGCCATTTTTTTGTCCCGAGCGGCACGATCAATCTTTTGTTGAATGTTTTCCTTCGCCAGTTGCAACTGTTCGCTAGAAAAACTCTCACCAAATTCTTTACGAGCGTATTCACGAACTAGTCTGTGCACAGAGCGTGATATGCCCTGGCTGTAGGCTTCCTGAATCGTAGGTACCTCGATGTATTCTTTGGCGTACGGGTCAAACACTTGAATGTGCGCGACAGTGTTCTCGTAGAACTTCAGCTGGAGGCGTATGTTGTCACCGGATCGACGTCGGATTTCTTGGAGGCGACGGCTGTTGTAATGCAGTCCTTCAAGCTCAAGGCCATAATGGAAGAGTACTCGCTCAGCTGGTATTCCAGTAATCACGTCCAATTGCTGCGGCAAGACAGGCAACTCAATGGGGCGTTTTGATGCGCCTTCCTTCCACTTTAGCAATGGTGTTGTACCGATTCCCCGATGAGGTGATACATTAAATACGTCGACTATCCATTGGACTACGACTTCATGTAATAAATCGAAATCAATACAAGCCAATGATTCTGCCGGATACTCCCCTCTATCCTTAACATTCGAAAACGTTGTGCCGGGCATACGATGTATCAAGTCATTAGCCATCGTTTTAAAGTGTCGCTCCACGGCTCCCTTAAACCAAGGTATTTTCGCCGGACAATATAAAATCTGGATACCCAGTTCCTGACAGGTTTTTTCGAGTCCAGCCGAATGCAGGTCCATTCCGTTGTCGACCGCAATCAGATCTGGAATTCCGCAGGCTGGCCATTCGCCTACTATGTCCGGATATTTTGCGAGCAGCGCTGTTTTCGGTAACATTCCATTTTTAAGACATTGCAAGACTGAATGTGTCGACGGTGGATTAAATGAAAGGTAGTATCCCCAAACTATGCGACAGTGGCGATCCTTTGCTATGGTTAGCCAAGGCCTTCCCAAGTTTAGCCCTGTGAGTTTGTCGATTATGATTAAATCCACGGGCGTATGGTCAATCTCGATTCGCTCAAGAACAGAAGTGACATTCAATGATCCCAGCACCATACGGTACTTCACTTTTGCGGCCTCAGCACCTAACCTTGCCCGATCGACAACATCCTGCTGTAAATCACTCAGCCAACGATAAATTGTTGATTTCGTTGGCGCCTTAATTATTTCTGTCTCGGGCTTGCCTTGGTTCAGTTGCCTAACTTTTTCATGGACGCGTTTGACCACATCCAGTTTTGGCAAGCGCTGCTGCGACAGATACAATTCAGATACCGCCTGTTCGAATACTGCAAACCGACTATCCGCATGTCGAGGTTTGTTTGACCGCGTAAACGGAACTAAATCGGCCAAAGAGCGGGTGTTCCGAAATCGTTTCCACCACGAGTAAACGGATGAAGGGCAGGGTGGATTGTCATCTTGTTCCACTAGTGCGTGGGCTTTAATTAGCTCACTCCAGCGCGCTGGGTTATATTTATTTTGCTCCGGATTAACCGCCTGGATGTATGCTTGCCGCTTCCTCGCAATTTGCTGCCAGCGCTCCGGAAAAGTAGCCAAATCCCTTGGCGTCGTTGTGTAAAGCAGGTCATTCCCAATGCCCAAAGAATCCTGATCAATAACCCAAAGCCCCTCCAGCCAGCGGTTAAGGAGCTCAGCCTCATCAAGATTCAATAACTCGCCTGACTCATCCTGTAACTGCAGCTTTCCTGTGACTAGGCGTCTAACCAACTCCCAGCGCCGCTGCGCGTCAAAGAGTACTAGGCCCTTCTTAAAGGAGAATCGACGCATCGCCATCCTCCTTGACCCATGAAATCAGAGACGAACTGGCAAGTTTTTGCTCCAAGTTACAGCTGAGTATCCCGTATGCAAGCAGCGTCATCACACATGGCTCGCCCAATTCATCAATCACCGCGGCAAGAGGGATAGGGATATCCTTACCAAACTGCAATTTATATTTATCGCTCAAACTCTCAACTTGGTAACCAGGTCGGTTAAAATATTGAAGCCGATTTAGGTTGCTAAGTAACGGTTGGCGCCGAATGCGATCATCGGTCAAAACCAAGAAGCGCCGCCCTAGGTGATCGTAGTGATTCGCAATGTGAGCGAACTTTTCTGAAATCTTGCGAGTTTTAATTTGTGCTAACGGTTTTACTTCAAGGTGGATAACCGAATCACCAATTTGGGTAATTTCAAAATCCGGATAATACTCATGCTGTTTTTGACCAGCATAATAGACCACCCTTTCTGGCTGCTCCCGGAAGCTTTTAATGCCAGATGAAAACTCCAGCAGCAGTATTGCATCACGTTCTAGAAGCGACTCCCACTGGATCATACGACCCATTTTTCGGCTGGGAAAATACCCGCGAATCTTGCGCCCGCTCCTTGTTACAACTTTCCTGGCTAGCATATCTATCCTTTTTTAGGCGTGCAAAAGTCCCTACATGACTCTGCATGCATTTTAAAATCACAAAATTCGGGCAAATAAATACCCGCTGAACGGTTAAAATCCGTTCAGTGATGGCACTACTTTTTGGAAAATTGCTTGACGCCTTATTGGCTTAGATAGATACTGATGATGTCCAGTCACACAGCACTATCACTACCAAAAAGGGCAAGCTTTCCGGCTTGCCTTTTTTACATTTCGTTCTCCTTTAATAATTTTGTTTTAGCAATTGACGCACTCTCACTGACTGTAGACAATTCAAGCGCAAGCTCCAGGAATTGAATCTGTTTTTCACTTAAATTGCCAAGAAGTCTTTCGAATTGGTGCGCTAATCTAAACTCCGCAACCCTTGCCGAGATCGGTATATTTAATGTACGATGGGAATTAGCCAAAGCGATGTGCATTGCAGCGACTTCATCTTCGTTTAATTGGAGTTTTTTGGTGAATTGTTGGATGAACTCATCGCGAGGAATTCCCTTGAGCCCATTTTCTAGTGCCGACAAATAGCTTTGTTCGTAGCCGAGTAATTCCGCGACATCTTTTTGGCGGATATTACGACTTTCGCGGATATGGCGTAAAAATAATGAAAAAGGGCTCATCCCATGAGCCTAACGCAAAATGCGATAATTTTCAAATATCTTTTTTAAACATGTAGTTATAGTAATTTTTTACTAAAAAATCCGTAAGTTTTATACATTTTTTTGGTAAATTTTTCACTTCTTTTTTGTAAAAAATTACAAAAATAATGTAATTATTTATGTGAAGCCAAGGTTAAAGTTTCATTGCCACCATCCTATTCGCAGGCTCAGAGCTTGTCGGTGCGTGAATACAATTTAGGTAGCGCATGACGATTCGACTCATTCGTGCAGATATTGCTTTACTGTCCGAGCATCCAAACACAATACCTGATTATGCATTGATGCCTAGTATCAGGTGGTTGATGATGGCTAATAGTCTTTACTTGGTGTTTTATCGAGCGATACAAAAACCACTCATGTTTTTAGTTTAGATGACGTGATGCGCCTACTAAGATGTTTTACACATGAGTGCAACGAAAAATGGGTATAGAACCTAGATTGATAATGGTTAGCGGGTTGCAAGCATACATGATGTATAAAACTACTGCCACGCCATACCAAGATACGATCATCATTCCATTCTAAACTCTTGTTTTATGGCGTTTTGGTAATGTATCTTCCGCAATTCATCATTACTCATATCAGTATATACCAGCGTTAACTGCTCTCTTTTGTGCACCAAAACGACATTACTGGCAGGCATTGTGACGTAAACTTCTGTCAAAATTGCTTTCTTCGGATTTGGTGGCGCATTTTTAATATCTTCGTATGTGATTACATCTTCGGGAAAATATGGATTAGTATTGATCGTTGTAACACCACGAGTTGCCCATAAAATGCCAAGCGTTACTGCAGTTCCTATCGCATTAGAAGTCGTTTGTGCACTGGTTAGTTCCGGCTTGCTTCCTTCAAGATGGAGGTTTTGTGCATCACCAATAAATTCTTCCTCAACAAAAAAAACATGTTTGTCGCCTGACTTACCATTTAGCGCTAAATCATTACTGCATAAATCAGATAAATCGGCATGATGCACCCAATTGCATTTAGCTTCCCAAGCGTTAAACCATGCTGCTTTTTTAGTAAATCGTGTTCTTTCTACTATGACTGAATAAGGTGCAGGCGTGGTATCTGTGATTTGGTTTTGCGTAGCTGTCGCATTAGATATATCAGCTAACTTATCATCTGCATATACGTTATTAATAAACGCCAACAGTAGCATTGCATAAATACAGCTTCTTAGTATTTTAGTCATTAATGCTCCCCATTATTTGTTATGGTGGTTGATTTAGAATACGGAATCATTCTTATGCTAAGGCTTATCCGCATATTGCAGCTTGCCGTATTACTCAGATCAAAGTGGCTTTATTAACACACCCTTCGCCGCCAATTTTGTGCACGACATTTCTATTGATTACTTCTTAGTCACATATATCGGCAGCGAATAAGAGAGTTTCTCATCCTCTCGGATGGTACGACCCCCACGTAACTTTAGTTTTAACTGGTTTAGTTTCTTCCATTTCTTCAATTTCCGATTTGGATTTTTGTTGATCAGTTGAGTTTGTCGATACCATTTTTTGAAAAGCATCTGTAACCAACAGACTGAACGATAAACTCTCTATTTTTGATTACCTGCCATCACGTTTTGCAAAGGCTTGAAGATACAAACCACACCACCATTGGTCAATGCTACGGTATAGCGCATATCACAATGACCAAGGACGAATCGGATTGGAAACTGCTCATTGCCCCAACTATCAGGCAAAAACGCAATCTTTTGCCCAGGCTTACAGGCTTTGGCTTCATCAAGAGAAATACTATCCACGACACAAACATTATTCTGCTCAATCGCATCGGCAGCAGGTGCTGCGGGTTTCGGCGTGCTGGTGTTGTTGCACCCACCAAGAAAACACGTAGAACTGACCATAAGTGCTAAAAGAAACTTGTTCATTATTTTACTCTCCCTATATTGGCAGTTTTTACGCCGCCTGCTTTTATAAATGTGTACAGTGCAGATTCTATAGCCACGTTTAGTAACTCAAAATCAGACATAAAACGTAGCGATATCCATATCAAATTGGATATTAAGTTTTCTACCCTTGTTATTCCTTAGCGTGATGTGTTGAGGTTTTTTATGCCAAGATATTCATTAATTGCTTTCGTAACCCCGTTTGCAATCATTTTTCTCGTCAACGCTTGTCCTGATTCTATTTCTGCTTCTGTCATTTTAGAGACAAAGTAATCTCTATTGGATAAAGATGGATTATTTTGCGAATGATCCTGACTTGCGGATAGATTGTAGAGGGCATAGGCAATGATGTTATTCTGAATTACGCTTTGACCCTTTCCATACATTACGCCAAGATTATTCTGTGCTATAGCATAATCCTGATCAGCGGCTTTTCTGAACCAAGTTACGGCTTGGCTGAAATCCTGTGGCACACCTTGACCGTTGTAGCATAGCAAACCAAGGCCGTATTGTGAGGCAGCATTACCTTGATCAGCAGCTTTTCTGTACCAGAATGCGGCTTGGGCATAATCTTGTGCTACACCTTGGCCGTTGTTATATAGCAGACCAAGGTTGTTTTGCGCGTTAGCAAACCCCTGATCAGCGGCTTTTCTGTACCAGGCTGCGGCCTGTGCGTAGTTCTGTGGTACGCCTTGACCATCATCATATCGTAAGCCAAGACTGTATTGCGCAATAGCATTTCCCTGCTCGGCGGCTTTTCTGAACCAAGTTACGGCTTGGGTGAAATCCTGTGGCACACCTTGGCCGTAAACGTACAGTAAGCCATACCAAAATTCCGCATTAACACCACCCTTGATCGCGTCTTGCTGCAACTGCTGTAAGGCAGTCGCATTACCTTGGTATGCTTGCGTAGCGAGTTGCTTAGCTTGCGCATCATCCATTGCAGCAGCATCCCCAGATGCCAGAATCAGGGTTGAACTCAATGCAATGCTGGTGATAGATAGTAATTTGTTGCATTTCATTTCTTAACCCGTATCAAAGGTAAATAATTGTGGAATAGATTTAATAGCCAATTATGCGTAGTTACAGAAAAAGGCTTTGTTGTAAGCTTAAAATTGACATCGCTCTAATTGTTAATACCACGCTGCGCTGAAGAATAATTGTTAACGCGCTCTCATTTCATCCACCGAGAATGAATCTACAATGTAGATTTTTAGTTATTTTTAAGCGGCCTAGCTTATCACTTCCCTATCTTTTTTCAAGAGTTTTGTAAGACTAACAATCAATATATATGTTGACTTACACTGGCGCTATGAAGTGTTAAGACGAATTCGTATTTGCAATAATTATCGGAACTCGGAAGGCAAGCCATTAGCATGGACACGCCGTGCTCAATATTCACTATTTGGTCGCAGCCACATTGAGTATTCTTACGCTAAAATAGCTTTAGCCCTCCAAATACAGTAAACAGCGCCATATCATGAATGAGCTATTATTTTTTCCCATTTTTTTCTTAATCAGCTATGGTTTATATTTAACTGTAGTCGCCTGCATTCCATTTGATTTTGTAACCATATTTAGCCGTTCCAGTTTTGAGACCAAACCTCTGAATAGTGTTAAGGCTCGTGTCTCCACTTTTTTATCTGGAATTTTTGCTATTGTATGTGCTGTTTTCCTTGGCCTGCTCCTATATGGAGCTACAGGAGGATGAAGAACTAGGTGCTCAGGCTGATGCAGCAGTCAATGGCAGCGGCTAATTGCGCTTCAGCCATGCTGTAGGCACGAATTGCATATTAATAAAGGATAGGTACGGTAAATTGGGATTATTAGGTGGGGGTTCATTTGATGTGTTCATATTAGCTTTGACCGTGCGCTTGGCTTATGGGCTCAAATATTCAACTGGTTTTGGGGTTGCCCATATTGGAAGTCAAAAAACTTAACGTTAATGCATATATTGTTGAGCTATAAGGATTAAGGGATGAAACTTTTTATTAGAAAACTAGGCAATAGTGCTGGCATTATTTTTCCAGCAACCATGTTGAAATCCCTTAACCTGTCTATTGGTAGCGTTGTGAATGCTGAACAGATTGACGGGAACATTGTATTAATACCAGTGACTAAAACCAAATACAAGCTTGCTGAGTTAATGGCGCAATGCGACTTAAACGCACCTGAACCTGCCGATATGCAAGCATGGGGATCTATGCAACCTGTTGGAAAGGAATTCGTCTGAGTGTTGAATCGCACCGCAGACTATCCTGCTTTTGCATTTTAGTTTGAACCACCAAATTTGATAATTAGCCATGCGGCATAACGGTTTGCATTTCTTGAGGCGGGTCAATATTTAATGCAAATATTCAGCCAAAAGTAACTTAATTCGACATGCAATTTAATACCTTGCTCGAAATGATGTTAATTTCGATGTGAGTGAGCATCATTATTGATAAATAAATGGAGGCCGTTCCATGCGTATTACTGTCACTATCGTCGACACCCTCTAAGAGAAGGCCCTGGAATTAGCTGACGCTAACATGGACAAGGCGGACATCTTCCGAGAAGCCATCAAGACTTTTATACGCGTGCAAGCCGCCAAACGTCTTGCAGCACTTGGCGGCTCAATGCCTGAAATTAAAGCTATACCACGGCGCCGCGAGCAAGAGTCCTCGAATGACTAAGCGTTTGAACCAACATCGGAAAATGCGCCATTTGTGGCTCATATGTTGTTGCAGAGCTGCCAACACAACCGCACGTTATTACCGTTTGACAACCCTAAACGATCGTCCAGGCATAAGACCAGCTGAGGTAATCAACACGTTATGAATTAATTGAATTCGCTTTTGCTCTTTGTTTTACATCGTCATTTGTTGCGATAGGCAATCCAAGAAACTCCAACTCTGGCATTTCAGCATATTCATTAACGAATGGTAGATACAGCCGAACATTCCAACTATCGCCGGACTTTTTTGCAGCATAGGGGTGAAGCAGCTCGCCATCACCACGCACTCGATCAAATCGTAATAGCCCTTTGTTTCGATACTTTGCCATTTGAGACGAAAACCGCTCTCTCATCATTCGACTGGCAACTTTATGGGGAAAGCCGGGATGTCCTGATGTATCGGCTTCGTGAATTGCGTCTTCAATGGCATCATCAAAACTAAGATAGCAGCCAGGTAGATCGTGTTCGTCAAAGACCGTCTCTGTAACCAAATACGGCGGGCCTTTGTACCAGCTTGCATCACGATCCGCTTCAATCTGGATAGCTGTAATGGTTCGCGTACCCACATCGGTACAGCGCCAGACGAATCCAGCAGACGCAAAGAATTCTAAGCCAATATAAAAGTCTGAAAGTTTCATGCTAATTTGCCAGGTTTAGTGTCTCAACAATTAAGATTTGTTGTGCTGCTAGAGATTTCTTTGCCCCTTCATCAATTTCAAGCCGCCGTATCAAATAAAATAGAAGCGATAATCGCGGGTATCAATACAGGTTCCCCATCAGCCTATTCAACATTCACAACGCTACCAATAGACAGGTTAAGGGATTTCAACATGGTTGCTGGAAAATAATGCTAGCACTATTGCCTAGTTTTCTAATAACAAGTTTCATTACTTAATCCTTATAGCTCAACAATGCTATTCCGTATGGTTACCTAAGCAGCGCGTTTCTCGAATTCATCAATCCAGGCGATTACTGCATCCAAATCCGCCGCGAGTGTTTCCAGAGCAGATAAATAACTATGTTCATAGCTAAGTAATTCTGCGACATCTTAATTGGTGGACATTACGACCTTCTCGGATTTGACATAAAAAAATGGGCTTATCTCACAAGGCCATCATAAAAAACATAAATTATAAACATATCTATAAATCAATAAGTTATACATTAATTTATCACGATCCTAATCTACCTTCATAGCTGTAAATTTGCACTGTAAATTGACCATTTTTTGCATTTTAGTCTAACACGGCATTTCAACAAATTTCTATTCTTGTCCGTGTCGCCGCGCGTACTCGATAAGACGTAGATAACGAATATCCCGCTGGCCTTCCACCCAAGCTGCCACGAGTGCTCTTAGACAATCACGTAGCTCCTGCGGAGCCCAAGGCTGGTCAACAATAATTGAATCCAGCAATTTTAGAACATCTTGCGGGAACCGACTGCATAGTCCCGATTCGTGGAGAAGATGAACGACATAGTGCGGATGTTCAAGTGGTTGCAGCCAGTCACGTACCGTGCCCAGTGCAGCAGGGAACTCGCCTCGCGCAGCTATGGCCAGGCGCGCAAGTAGCTCGGCGATAGCTTTTGAAGCCAATGGACGAGATTTTGGCCAGATAGTTTGCCAGTATGGTCGAATGCGGTTGTTCCAATACTGTTCTCTCTGTTCACCCGCGCCTTCCAGTGCATAAACAAGAGCCTGTGCTGACTCTTGCAAACCTTCCTGCGGCAAAACACTGGTAGCCTCATACAGTTCAGCAGCAGTAAATGTATCAGCCGGGGTAATCCCCCCATTAATAACCGCAGTTAAAAGTAGAGGTTAAGCGGCCATAGCGAGTTTGTGTTTAGGCGGGATACCGCCAATCGCCGTGTTTGGTCGTTCGTTATTGTAAGTCCATAACCAAGCTGTCGCAAAGTTTTGCACTTCCTCGACGGTATCGAACAAGTAATGCGCCAACCAGTCATAGCGCACTGTGCGGTTATAGCGCTCGATATAAGCATTCTGCTGGGGGTTGCCTGGCTGAATGAAGTCAAGTTTGATACCCCGCTGTTCAGCCCATTCCTTAGTCATATTGCTGATGTACTCAGGGCCGTTGTCACATCGAATCACCTTGGGTACGCCACGCCATTCGATGATTTGTTCCAGTGACCGAATCACACGTTCTGACGGCAGCGAGAAATCCACATCAATACACAAACCTTCACGATTAAAGTCATCAATGACGTTGAATAGCCTGATACAGCGGCCATCCGCTAACTGGTCGTGCATGAAGTCCATTGACCAGACTTCGTTGATTTGTGTTGGTACGGCAAGCGCCTCTGGTTTCTCCCGTACCAGACGACGTCTGGGTTTGATGCGTAGGTTCAATTCCAGCTCGCGATATATTCTGTAAACCCGCTTGTGGTTCCAACGAAACTGTTTGGTATTACGCAGGTAAAAATAACACAAGCCAAACCCCCAGTTGCGTTGGTTGGTGGTCAAACGTATCAGCCAGTCGGCGATGAGGGCATTCTCTGACGACAGCTTAGCCTGATAGCGATAGCAGGTTTCGCTGATATTAAAGGCAGCGCAGGCAGTACTGATGCTGATTTGCCTAGTTTGCACTACCAACACAGCCATCTCGCGGCGCAGAGATGGCTTCACCACTTTTTTGCAAGCGCCTCTGAAACGATTTCGGCTTTGAGGCGTTCTTCAGCATACATCTTTTTAAGCCGACGGTTCTCGTCTTCCAGCTCTTTGAGCCTGGCCATCATGGAGGCATCCATGCCGCCAAATTTGGCGCGCCATTTGTAAAATGTCGCTGAACTCATGCCGTGCTCTCGGCATAGTGTAGGCACTGGCGTGCCTGCCTCCGCCAGCTTCAATATCTGCATAATCTGGTTGTCACTAAATCGGGTAGTCTTCATGTAAAAAATCCTCAAATCCTAATTAAGAAAATTCTACTTTTAAATGCACTTATTTGCTGGGGGGATTACCGTGCTGCATGAGCAAGAATAGCAGCGTACTGTCGAGCATGTTCACCCAGATCACTGTAGTGGCAAGCCGTTTCAAGGAAGTCAGCCTTAAAGGCAGCGAGTAATGGCCGGAACAAACGAGGTGACCAGAGGAATCCTTCCCAGGCAGCTCGTGCCTCATTCACAGATATCTGCCAATTGAACAACGGTAGAAGATGTGTCTTAGCCCATTCGCGATCTACACGGAACAACGCGATCACGTGAGTTGCCAACAAAACACGCGCATGACGGTATTGTTGATTTTGGGTATTACAAAGCGCTGTAAATATGGGCTTCAAGTCGTCTGGCAAACCTTGATCATCATTGGGCAGACGGCGAAACCAGTGATGCAGTAGCGCTTGCGTAACATGACCTACCGGGTGATTGATAGCCTGACTAACAGGACGCTCCTCCGAAACTCCACCCTGATGCTCTATTGCAATAAAGCGTCGACACAGATCGAGGAAAATGTCTTGGTGACCGTCTGCAACTTTTGAGGCTGTATCCAACCACCATGTGAAGCTATGGGCAGTAGCGAGTAGCACGTTATCGGGCATGTACTTTAGTACTGGAGCTACGTAACGCCAAGACCTCCGAATCAGTTTTTCATCGCTCCATGCTTGCAGGGCTTCTCGCCAGCGCTCCTCAGGCCATAGATTCACACACGCAAGTGCATACAATGCACAAGCTGCAGTTGAAAATTTCGACCGACATACATCACTCCAATCATTCTCGTAAAATAGGCCTTTGACTGGCCGACGTTGTAGCCATATAACCAATTCACGTCTAGTGCGCGGTGCGATATCGATCACGCGCCGATCCTGATAGTCTGGATCACCGGTTCCACTCATCCAATGCGAAAATTCATCACTTTCATTCAATGCGACATGCCATTCAGGATGAGCGGCAGTCAATTCAGCTAATCTTGCACCAGCGTTGTCACCGAGTGTGACTCCCCCGAAAACAAGCTTGGCCAAACGTAACCAGATGGCGTGATCAACTAGATCACGCCATTGTTCAGGATCAATATCATCACGGAACATTTCGCGCGGCGGACCTGACAAAATACCTGTCTCGATCCGAGTACGCGCCGCATCGGGCAGGCTAGAGCCTTGCAGCACCAAAAGGCGCATCGTTTCGCGCTGTGACTCCACTGACCATAACCACCAAGCGTTATCAATCAACAGCCAGTCCACCCACTCACCGATGGGAGTTACGCCAGTATACGTTGCAGCAAAAAGCGCCAGACGCTTATAGGTAGGATATGGCTGTGCAAACCAGTCATGTGCGATACGTGCAGCCCGCGCCGGGTTTACTTGGTATGTGACATCCCAAGCATCGCGCAGCATCTCAATCAGCGCAACCCAATCATGAAAGCCTCGATTTTGCCAATGCGTGCTAATTGAGGGCAAATCCCAATGAGCACGATCATGCTGATCGTCTGCCTCACCCAGCTCGCGCATCAGATCTAGCGCGTCGCGAAGTAGCTGTTGAAAATCGTCCAAAAGCGTAGGTAAGGCAGCTCGCCACGTTTCGGACCTTGCCAAGTCATTTAATGCGGAGTGGACATGGTCTGCAGCTAGTACCAGATCCCAATTAACCAATTCTTTCAACTGTTTTGGAGTGGATGCATCCGCGCTTTCATCGCCCCAGCGGAAAGGTTGCTTTAATAATACCTTGGGCGTGAGCAAATCGCGCAATTCTAAACGTACCGTCGTCGTGAACCCTTCGTTGGAGAGGTGATCCCTCCAGCGATATAGGTCAAGGTCACGCCATGGCGACTTAACTCGACCTGAAAGGAATAAGCGCCAAACGGTGCGCATCAACGGCTGTGGAATGGCATTCGGTGCGTTGGCGCGAATGCGATCAAGCTCGGTGGTATTTCCCTCACGCTCCAGTTTTGTGAATTTGTCTAACTCGCCTTCGATCAACCACATTAAGCGATCATGTAATTGTCCCCCGCGTTTGGTCAGCCAAAGCACCAGCGCTGGGTCGTTCAGGTGACGGGTCAGCCACCGAGCGAGTTGAAACATCACATCGTCACAGCCACTGCTATTAGTTCCGCCGAACGTAAGCATCATCCATGGTGCGAGAGAGTAGGGCGCGGGGCGGCGGGTCAGGCTGAAAGACAGTTTGTCATCTTGCTTCGACAAGGGTGCCACGCCAAAGCGTGGCAAATCAACTTGTCGATAGCGATCCTCGCTTAGCGACTCCAGCCAGTCTAATGATGGCACTGGGTCAAACTCAGCAAAAAGCTTGGCCGGCAAACCAGAATCGTGTGATAAAGCCCAGAGCATTCTGCCAACGTAATCATCTTGCTTGGTGCTGGCCAATGGTCGCGTCATCGCATAATCGACCACGATACGCTCCTTGCCCTGCACTCCATCACGGTAGGTTTCTGCCCAAGCCTTTAGCGTTTGATGTAGAGCAGAGTGATCATGGGTGCCAGTCGGCACTTCATAAAGAATCGGAGTAACCCCCTTGGCCTCCCATTCGATAGTCTTTTCTGCCTCGCACCCCACCTGACAATCCCCCAAAGCATAGGCCTGCGGTGTGATTTCGCCCAACATTCGGTCTGCCGCGAGTGCATCCATCATATAGCGCATCACGGGGTCGTTGATGCTGTAACCGACAAAACAGACAACATAGTTTCGAAATAGCTCGCTGACGAAGCGTGCAGCCCATCGTTCGGTGAGGTAAGCTAGACCAAAGTCGCCGCTGGTCAACACCAAGCGATGTAAATTATTCGCGTCAGGGGTTTTAGGAAGTAAACCGTGAAGATACACCACACCATCCCAACGGCTGTTTTTGGGGATAGGAAGCAAGGGCGCGGGGTAAGCAGGAATAGCTGACTTAGTTCGCTCCACTAGGTGCTGGAAGATGCGATCGAAGTTGGTGGTCACCAGACGCACAGCACCGTCGCGACTTCGCGCCAATTGCAGCAGTGCGGCATGAGTCTCGGTAGCACCTTTGAGCCGCAGCTTAGGTTTTAGTACCGTTGCCAGAGCCATGCGCACAGTCACGCGTTGACCAGGAATACGGTGTTCCAGCAAATCCAGCGTGGCGTCGTATTGACCTCGCGAATATGCTTCATTCTCAATGTCGTTACGCACAGTGCCGACGATGCTATAGATTTTATCCACCAAACCCTGAAATCCAGGGAGCCCTGCTGGATACGAAATACCCGCACCACAGAAGAACACTACACGCCCCTCCTCGTGGGCTTGCAATAGCGCTTCAGGAATATCTGGGCCGTGTTTAACGAACTGCATAATCAGGTGGGCTCCAAGAGAACATAACACTTACAGTAGAGGGTAGTTGAGTACACCAGGCATGAAGGATATTTCCAACGCAATCTGTGAGGAGCAGTAACAACTTAACCATATTTGCGCCAATTATTCATCTTGCATGATGCTAACACAAAGAATAGATTGGATTAGCGCTACCTGGCCGTATACACCTAAGCTCTGTTGATTCAGAGCCGAACGACGACTTTCTGGCAGCCAGTTTCAACCTTGACGGGCTGATATTGGCACAAAGCGGAAGCTTTTTACCAATGCCGATAACTTCCGGATATCAACCTGAACGGTCATTGAGCTTCTGCACCACTAACGGCCGTAATGAATAGGTCAGCGACCGTAGGCAAGGAAATCATTTCAAATATTCTTCAATCCAGTCCCACCTCCTGTCTTTCACCATCACAAATCGGCAGCGACCCTCGGAAAGGTTGGCCCACAGGCCACCAATCAATCGGTCATCCTCGGCCGATAACCAGCGGTCGGCACCCTTGTATTCGACGGCGAGAATCGGTCCGGGCTTGTCCGCTTTTCCGGGAAGCTGGCACAGAAAGTCCGGGTAGAAACGCCCGTCCGCCTTCTGCAGGAAGAACGAACTCCCTTCGCGCCGCACCAGATTGCGCACCCAGAATTGAATACTGCCCTGCTGCGCCTGAATATCCAGCCAGCAAGCGCACTCGAATTCCTCCTTGCTGTCGAATTCGCCCATGCGCCCGTAGAAGTGCTTCCTGAAATCGAAGTGACCAAAGCGGCCATCGTAATCGCGGCTGGGTGCGTAGGCCTGCGCATGAAACTCGAAGGCGTACTCGTCGGTCACCCCGACACGGGATGCGGCATCTTCACCGAATAGCGTTTGCTGGAATGCCTGGCTTACCGCCTGTTTGCGTAAGTCGCGGATGCGCACCTCAAGACGATTGCGAATCAGGAACTTCTGCAGATTAGCACGAGCCAACGTGACATCATCTCGGCGCAGCAGATCGGTCAGCCATGCGGCAACGAAGGCTTGCTTGCTCGCGTGGGTAAGGGATTGCTCCGGCAGGTTGCGACAAAGCCAGGTGGCAAGGCGAATCTCATCCCAGTTTTCTGGTTGGTACACCAGCCCCAAGTCGCGTTGAAGATCGGGCAAGAAGCGTGAAATGACTCGACCAGAGACGTCGTCCACATCGATCTCGCCACCTTCCGAAACCTTGAAACCAGCACCGAGTGCGGAGAGGTCGTCGGCCGTTGGCGCGGCATCGTAACGCGAGAGATCCCACGGGTACTCCAATTCCTCCGGGTCGTCGAACAAAGCCAGTTCACCCTGAATCCGTAGCGCGAGTTGCGGAATGCGGAAACGTTCGCCGAGTTCGGCCGGCGTCTGGAAAAACTCGATAGCGGTGGTACGGCTGACTTCGGCAGCTTCAACAATGGCCGCCGCTGCGGTTTCTGACTTGACCGATGCCTTGAGTCTTTCGGCCTCATCCTCGGTCAGCGGGGTACTGATAGTCAGCGTATTCAGCTTACCATCCCAACTTACCTTGTCGCGGATCTGCTTGGGTACGCTCTTGAGATCGGGCTTTTCGGACAAGGTAATCGCCACCGGCCGAACGACAACGCGCCCGGCGTGACCCTCCAGATCCAATCGCGATTGTTCAGCCTTGGCGGCAGTCACGAACTCATTCACTTCGCGGCGTTCGAAACCCGCCCCAGCCACCAATCGATCACGCAAGGCGCTGGCAGTTTCAGCAAAATTGCGCGAGACGACGAAGGCATAGGACTGATTCAGCGCGCGCGCCTGCCGATGACTCGCGCCCGGTTGACGCAATACGCGCCCAAGCAACTGCTCTACCGCCGTGGCCGAATGCAGCGAGGCCATGCTGACCAAGATGTAAGCAAAGGGGCAGTCCCAGCCTTCGGCCAGCGCCTTTTGAGTGATGACGAATTTCACCGGGCAGGCCGGGTCGGCAATGCCCAACTTGTAGTCCGCATCGATCTGCTCCAGCCCTTTTTCTTCGCTGGTGGCTACGATTATCTCGCTGGCCGGAATGCCGTGGTTGGTAATCAGCTCGTTCTTCACACGCTCGAAGTCCAGCGTATCGACACCCGCCCGGCGCGGCTCCGACTGAATCAGCACTAGTGGCCGCAAGTAGGCGGCACCCGCCCGACGTTCATCGTCGGCCAGCTTGTGCAAGGCATCACGACGGCCGATGGCATCGGCCAGACACTGTTGCCAGTTTGGCTCCGTTTCGAGCACCACCGGCAGCTTGATCATTTCTTCCGCCTTCAATTCGGCGGCGGATACGCTGTGCAATACGTTGCTAGGCGTGCGCTCAAGATCGGGCGTGGCGGTCAGTTCCATCACGCCGCTGGGGCGGAATCGCGCCAGCATGTCGAAGGCCAGTTCGGTGCGGTTATTGTGCGCCTCGTCGACGACTACGAAGGGTCGACGCAGACGCAGCACGTTAGCCAGCGAATAGGGCGTAATCCGGTCCGCGCCTTCGCCTTCGGTCAACAATTCGTCGCGCTGCGTTGGCGACACGTTGTCGAAATGGTGCATCAGCGCGCCGCTGGATTGGTACACCTTGCGGCATTCTTCCTCTTCGACCTGAAACGCCTGCCGCGTGGCCACAATGATCGTGGTCGAGGTATCCAGCGTGGCGCGAGTCACGCTCTTGGCTTCTTCCAGATCCAGCACGGTGATCGGGCCGGCTTCACGCAATGCAGTGTGGTAGGGGTGCTGACGGTCGCGCAAGGCACGCAACGTCTGCTCGCGGATCGGCTTGCTTGGCACCAGCCATAGGATGACGCTGTGCTCGCAACGCAGCAGGTGGGTGTTGACCAGTGCCACGCTCTTCGCCGCCAGCCAGGTCTTGCCGCCGCCAGTGGGCACGCGCAGGCAGAAGTACGGCATATCGGACGGGAAGCCCGAGAGCGGGTTATAGGTATTGCCACGTCCCCACAAGCGCTCCGTAGTGGCGGTGAAGGCAATCGACGGTGATGGTAGTTCGTGGCAGGCCTTGAAGTAGGCTTCCACACTATCGAGCACTTGCGACTGGTAGGTTTTTGGCGCGAATGTGGTCATGGCTTACACCTCCAGTGCGTAAGGGGTTTGCTTGAAGGTGATGCCCTCGCGCGCAGCGCGGCCGCCCATGCGGTTGGCGGCGGCGTAGATCACTTTGGGGCCAGCGAATTTCGGCAGCACGTCGAACACCGGCCCGGTCAACACATTGCCACCGGCGATGGATTTGTCCTTGAGGATGCCGTTGTAGAGCAGATATATGCCGCGTCCCTCATACACGCCAAGCAGTGGCGTATCCCCTTGCCCTGTATAGCCGGTGCCGGTCTCCGCAAACCAGACAAACTCGGACAGTTGGGCGAAGGTGACATCGGATCGAATCTGTCCCTCGGCAGTAAACAGCGGCTCGGCAGATAGGCGGCAGAACTGGAAGCCACCGCCCAAACCTCCGCCAGTGTTACCTTTGGCGTTGCCGGAGGCAACGCGCTTGACACGCTCGGCGGTGACTTTGCGGGCGATTCCATCGTCCATCTCTACCAATATGAATCGACGATTGCCGCTGTCTTCTGCATTTTGCCTCAGAACTGCGTGAGCTGTAGTTCCAGTCCCCGCGAACGAGTCCAACACTAGGCTACCAGGTGGAGCACAGTAAGAAATGACTCGCTGAATAACGGAGAGTGGCTTCGGAAATGCAAATACGCGCTCGTCGAGAATTTCATCAAGCTCTCGTGCACCCGACTGACTCTTGAACTCCGACCAAAAACTTGAGGCAGGCATCCGCTCCTGTGTTTCGGAAAGAAATCGCTTCTTGCGAGGCCAACCAGTTGCAGGATTGGATGGCCACCAAATACGGTCTTCAGCCAGCAGTCTTTCGTAGCCCGCCCGATCAGTGATCCATCCCTTGGCTGGATCGGGTTTCCAAATATTGGTTGTCTCCGGTTGCGCCATGTTGTATTCATGAAGATTTGGACGCTCGGTGGCTGTGGCTTTTCCTTTGAGCGGATCAGTTACATAGGGGCCTCTCGGATCTTTATCTGGGTTCTTAAAGTCCGAGCGATCAATTATGCGCCCTTCAATCCGCGCAGAGTCGGACTTGCCGTAGACAAAGATGTACTCATGGTCTGGTGAGAGGTGCGACTTGATGCGGTTGTCGGTATTCCGTGTATTCCAAACAATCGTTGCAATCCGATTTTTGAATCCAAATATCTCGTCCAACAACAACCGTAAATGCCCAGATTCAACGTCGTCCAGCGAGATCAGAATGACACCATCTTCAGTGAGAAACTGACGCAATAGGACTAGGCGCGGATACATCATGCATAGCCAGCGGTCGTGCCGATCCAGCGTCTCGCCTTCCTTGCCGACTACCTCGCCCAGCCAGCGACGGATTTCCGGGCTGCTGACATTGTCGTTGTAGACCCAACCCTCGTTGCCAGTGTTGTACGGCGGGTCAATGTAGATGCACTTCACCTGGCCGGCGTAACGCGGCAGTAGAGCCTTGAGCGCATGCAAGTTGTCCCCTTGCACGATGAGGTTGCCGCTGTCGGCTGCACCACAGCACAAATCCGGTACTGGTTCCAGTAGCCGGAATGGCACTTCCTTATGGTGTTTGACGACAGCTTCCTTGCCGATCCAGTTTAGCGTTGGCATTCAGATTCTCGATTCTATGTTGTTTTTTATCACCTATGTCTCGCGAATACCCCCACTGACCACGAGACTAGATACTGCTTGACAGGGCGGCAACCCAGAGTAAAATGCCAAGTTGAGTTCACTGCCTATCGGCTTTGAACCAATCGAGGTCTCGGCCGCTGAACCCGCGTAGCGAATCAGCGGCCTTTGTTTTTTCTGGTGCGCTATCAAGGCGTCCCTCCAAGTCGATGAAGGCAAGCCTCCCGGGACCATACCGGCGATTTCCTGATCTTGCTGATGCTGTTGTCTGCCTGGTAACAAGTCACGAAGTTGGCTTTCAGCGAACCGTCGAGCTTCAGACTCATCGCCACCACAACGACAAAATCCTCATACACAACCGCCACCCGTCGGCTGGCATCGTATTGATGCGAAGTCTTATCCCACCCCTCGAACAGCGCAGCAATAGGGTGTTCCAGCGTCGCCTTGATCCAGTCAATGCGTTGTGCGCGGACGGGAGAGAAGGCATCCTTGATTCCATTCCGCGCCGTGCTCTCATAAAACATATGCCCAAACTTGCTAGACGAAAAATGGACTCGAATACCTTCAAAGGTCAGGATTGTACCGTGACAGTAAACTTGCTCGTAGTGCGTCCGGTATTCAGCGGCGGTAGCATAATGAACCAGTGGAGGCAAGGCCATTACCAACCTCCCTGCAGTCGAATCTGGAAGATGTTGAATTTCTCTTCGCGTTTATGTGTAGGTGCGAGCGAACAACCCAGAGCAGATTCGAGACGGCTCACAACAGCTGACTTGGCCGTTCCGTCGCGCAATGTTTCATTGATCCGGCTGCTTGCGACCCCAAGCAGCAAATCACAAAGCTGTATCAGGACAACTTCGTGAGATGGAAGCGACTGGATGCTATCGATGTTCGAGGTCAGGTTGGTGCGCGACAGGCATCGAGTGAGCACAGGCAGGCGCTTGGGATCACGGTTACTCTTGATATCGCAGAAGATACGGTAGGCGTTGAAGTCGAGCACCCAGTGATGCAAAAGCTGGTAATAGAATTTGTAGAACCCAAGCTCGCCATCATTGTCATGAAGTGCTAGATTAAGCTGGGTGCGGTCTACAGCAATGCAGCGAAAACGAAGGTTGTCACCGTAGCTGACAAATAGATCAATCAACTCGACGTAGAAATCCTTGCGATTCGGGGATACCTTGCTCCACTTGATTTCCCCCCAAGCCTGGTGTCGCTGCCTCAGCGCACCAATCCGCACCTTGATCTCATCGCGTAGTTCCTCCGGTAGCCACAGGCTACCGATCATGAGATAACGCGCACGGGGATTCGCAGACGTCAGGACATCCGGGTTAGCTTCATCGCAATACACCTCAAATTTCATTCTTGCTTCCCCTGCGCTAAATTCAGCACCACCAGAAAATTCGTGGACTGTGCAATCGGCTCGATTTCGCGCACATTACTCTTGATTTCAACCAACCATAAACTCTCCATCACACAAAGAGCACGCGAGAGGTTAGGTACCTGACGCCCAGACAGCTCGGTCGGCATCTTTAGTTTTGGATCACAAATGACGCAAAATAACGCCCGATTGTCTTCCGACCACACTATCCTCAACGTAGCCATCGATGAGAATCAGACGGTGTGGGTGTATCCCACTATCGACAATTCAGCTTCACCGCTACACGGATTTTAACAAACCCGTGCTTCATTTTGAGTGTTCTGATTGGCTTAACAGTTTATCAGTGTGACACAACGACAGCCAGTGTCTTAAAGATGAAAGATAGCCAACTGTTTCGGCCATGATTCAGCCGTTTTTAGCTACTAGTTGGATTCATACCGAATAACAGCACTTTATGGCGCTCGCTCTGGCTGTTCTGTTCCTAGCCCATTGCTATTACAACGAACGCCAACCTTCGATGGATTGGTTCATAAAGCTAATTACCAATGTCACGCAATATTCTTGAATCAACGTTGTTATGTCACCAACAAAGGTCAAATTAACCTCCGTCGGCATCAGGCTTTCAATTCCCACAAAATCTAAACGAATGGGAAAAATCTAAACTCTGATGGGATCCTACAATTTTACACGTCTAAGTTACGCACGCCCATCGCATTGGTTTCAATGAAGGCACGACGGGGTTCCACTTGATCCCCCATCAGGGTAACAAAGATTTCGTCTGCGTTAATCGCATCTTCAATTTGTACTCGCATCAGGCGGCGGACTTTAGGATCCATGGTTGTTTCCCACAACTGACTTGGGTTCATTTCACCCAGTCCTTTATAACGCTGTATGGACAAGCCACGTTTTACGTCGTTGAGCAACCATTCTAATGCGTCTTTAAATGAGCTTACTGGTTGTGATTTTTCACCTCGTTGAGCACGTGCACCCGCACTTAGCAGGCCTTGTAGTACCTGACTGGTATCTCTAATTTGAATGTAGTCTACACTTTGAACAAAGCTGCTATCCAGGCGGGTAACTTGTGTGTTGCCATGATACTGGCGCAATATTTTTAATGAATAGGTTTCCTGCGCTTCATTATATTCAACTTCTATGCTGACATTTTTATCATGTATAGCAGCATCAATAGTTGCTTTAGCATGTTCGGCTTGTGCTTGTGTATCCAGAGATATTGGCTCAATATCCATCAACGTATGCATTACCGCACCGTCAATAACGCGGCTCATGCGCTGAATGATGGCTTCGGCAAGCAGATAGGATTGGGCGATATTTTCTAGCGCTACCCCACTGATTTCATTACCATTTTCTGCGCCGGTTATCAACTTGGCATCTTTAGTGGCTTCAGAAAGCAAATACGCTTTAAATTCGTGCTCATCTTTAAGATAGCGTTCAGACTTACCATATTTCACTTTGTACAATGGTGGTTGAGCGATGTAGATATGTCCGCGCTCTACCAGCTCTGGCATTTGGCGATAAAAGAAGGTCAGTAGCAATGTACGGATATGCGATCCATCGACGTCCGCGTCAGTCATGATAATGATGCGGTGATAACGCAATTTATCAGCGTTATATTCGTCTTTACCTATACCCGTCCCTAATGCCGTAATTAACGTCACGATTTCTTGGCTGGAAACCAGTTTGTCAAAACGTGCCTTTTCTACGTTTAAGATTTTACCTTTGAGCGGCAAAATCGCCTGGAATTTACGATCCCGACCTTGTTTTGCTGAACCACCCGCAGAATCTCCTTCTACGAGGTAGATTTCAGACAGGGCAGGATCTTTCTCTTGGCAATCCGCCAGCTTACCTGGCAAGCCCACGCCATCTAAAACGCCTTTACGTCGTGTCATTTCTCTTGCTTTACGCGCAGCATCACGCGCTCTGGCGGCATCGATAATTTTATTAACAATGATTTTGGCGTCGTTCGGGTTCTCTAACAAAAACTCACTCAACTTTTGGCTGACAACTTCCGATACGACAGGCTGAACTTCGGATGAAACCAGCTTATCTTTAGTTTGTGACGAAAATTTAGGCTCTGGCACTTTGACCGATAACACGCAGGTAAGTCCCTCACGCATGTCATCACCAGTGGTGTCTATTTTAGCTTTCTTTGCATATTCATTTTGCTCAATATATTGATTGAGCGTACGTGTCATCGCGGTACGCAGGCCTGTCAAATGACTACCGCCATCACGCTGAGGAATATTATTAGTAAAACATTGTACAGTTTCGGCATAGGAGTCATTCCACTGCATGGCAACCTCTACTGTCATACCATCTTTTTCACCAATAGCATAAAAAGCATGTGGGTGCAGTACGGTTTTTGCACGATTCATATATTGTACGAAACCTGCAACACCGCCAGAAAGCGCAAAATTTTCGCTTTTGCCATCACGCTGATCGATTAACTCGATTTTTACGCCATTATTAAGAAATGAAAGCTCACGGATACGTTTGGCTAAAATATCATAGTGATACTCAACCAAACCAAATGTCTCTTTTGAAGCGTAAAAATGCACTTCTGTGCCATGACGATCTGATTTTCCCGTTTCAACTAATGGTGAAACTGCGACGCCCTGTCTAAATTCCATTTGATGGCTATGCCCATTACGCCAGATTTTTAATTTTAGCCAATCAGACAATGCATTAACTACGGACACACCTACACCGTGCAACCCACCAGAAACTTTATATGAATTTTGATCGAATTTTCCGCCAGCATGTAATTCTGTCATAACAATTTCAGCGGCAGAGCGTTTAAACTCATCATCTTGTTTAATATCAACAGGAATACCGCGACCGTTATCTGCTACTGAAACTGAGTTATCTGCATGAATAATAACCTTAATATCATCACAATGCCCACCCAAAGCTTCATCAATCGCATTGTCTAGCACCTCAAACACCATGTGGTGTAGACCAGTACCGTCAGAAGTGTCGCCTATGTACATACCTGGACGTTTACGCACAGCATCCAGACCTTTTAATATACGGATGCTATTTGAATCGTATTCTTTATTCATGTTTTATACTCAGTTCTTAGTGTTTCACGTGAAACAAATTTACAAGATGTGCTGTTATAAAGCCAAGCGCTCGCCTGAAAATACAATTTATGTCTGTAAAGATGTATTTGATAAATACTAGATACGCATAGGCATAATGACGTATTTATAATTTTCATTTTCTGGAATAGTCATTAGCATACTGCTATTTGCGTCACCAAAGTGACATAATATTTCTTCCGAGCTGATATGATTAAGCGCATCTAACAAATATGAAACGTTAAAGCCTATATCTAAAGGTTCACCTTGATATTCAACCTCAATTTCTTCCTGCGCATCTTCTTGCTCATTGTTGTTACATACTATTTTTAGCTCGTTCTGTGATAACACTAGTCTAACACCCCTGAATTTCTCATTAGATAATATCGACGCACGTTGCAATGATTGTTGTAACAAAGCACTGTTAGCTGTGAGTATGTTCTTATGGGTTGTTGGAATAACACGATTATAGTCAGGAAATTTACCATCAATAATCTTGGATATTAGCTGTGTGTTACCAAGTTCAAATTTAATTTGGTTTTTGAACAAAGTCAGAGTGACGTATTCATCTGTATCAGCAAGTAATTTTGTTAATTCCAATATGGTTTTACGTGGAATTATAACTTCTTGTTTATTAACAGATTCAGATAAAGTATCTGCCGCAAGACACAAACGATGACCATCAGTCGCAACTACTGTAATTGCATTATCTTCTAATACCAGCAACATACCATTCAGATAATAACGTATATCTTGTTGAGCCATAGCATATTGAACCATAGCAATTAAATTTTTGAGTTTCTTTTGCTCAATTTTAATATGGTTATTTGCTTCAATACTGGTATCAACGGTGGGGAAATCTTTAGCAGGCAACGTTTGTACATTAAATCGACTTTTACCTGATTTAATTTGTAACTGATTATCAGCAGTTTCTAAACGTAGAACAGCATTTGCGTTAAATGCACGACAGATATCGACCATTTTCTTTGCTGCGACTGTAATAGCAAAATCTCCTTCCGTTGCCGGTGTAGAGATTTCTGTATCTATTTTAATCTGAATTTCTAAATCTGTAGTTAACATGGATAAACGATTACCCACTTTTTCAATTAAAACATTAGATAAAATAGGTAAGGTATGCCGTTTTTCAACAACACCCATTACTGTTTGTAAGGGTGTTAGTAATGTATCTCGATTAGTTTCTAGTAATAACATATATAACCTTAATAACAATAATAAGAGTGCCTGTTTTCAACTTATAACTATAATATATCTTTAATAATCAATTAATTAAATATAATCTAACATCGTTAATAAACAATTGATAATGTATTTACGAATTGTGGATAAGTATTAATATTATTCAAATATGCCTGTTATATACAAGTTAATCTAAACTTGTACCCGCAATATTTTAACTGGTTAACACTTGCAATAACAAAGCATATTCACGGTTAATATTTGAATCTTCCTCTTTTAATTCAACAACCTTACGACAAGCATGTATCACTGTTGTATGATCTCTGCCTCCAAATGAGGCGCCAATATCAGGCAAGCTCATGTTAGTTAATTCTTTTGCCAAAGACATGGCAATTTGTCTAGGCCTCACTAAAACTCGCGTTCTCTTTTTTGAGTGTAAATCAATGATTTTTATCTTATAAAAATCTGCTACAGTTTTTTGTATATTTTCTATTGATACTTGACGGCTTTGTACGGCAAGCAAATCTTTTAATGCTTCCTTAGCAGACTCCAGCGTTATCGCCTTATTCGAAAATCTAGAAAATGCAAACACTCGCTTCAACGCACCTTCAAGTTCTCGTACATTTGACCGAACTTGTTTCGCGATAAAAAATGCAATATTTTCCTCCAAGTGCATTTTTTCAGCCTGTGCTTTCTTTAATAAGATAGCAACGCGCATTTCTAGTTCCGGTGGATCGATAGAAACGGTTAATCCCCAACTAAACCGAGATTTCAATCTGTCTTCCATACCTGCAATTTCTTTAGGGTAGGTATCACAGGTTATGATCAACTGCTTCTTAGCTTCAATCAGCGCATTAAACGCGTAAAAAAATTCCTCTTGCGTACGATTCTTACCACTGAAGAATTGAATATCATCTATTAAAAGCACGTCGAGTGAGTGGTAATGCTTTTTAAATTCATCAAATGTTTTATGTTGATAAGCTTTAACTACATCAGACACATAATTTTCTGCATGAATATAACTAATTTTCGCATCAGGGTTATGTGTATGTACATAATTGCCAATTGCCTGTATTAAATGTGTTTTACCTAAACCAACGCCACCATAAATAAACAAAGGGTTATAAGCAACGCCTGGATTTTCAGCTACTTGGATAGCCGCAGCTCGAGCTAATTGATTAGCTTTACCAGTCACTAAAGTGTCAAAGGTAAAATTTGGATTTAATCGTTTCGGTGCTTCTTTTTTAATTGGTGGTGCGATTATATCAATGGGGACAATATGAGGTTTTTCAATTCGACGTTCTTTAGCAGCCGTTTTAACTTCTACTGCAAAATTAATAACTTTAGACACACCATAATAATCAAGCGCTAATTCTTCAATTCGATTTAAATATTTATCCTTTACCCAATCAAGTACAAAACGATTTGGCGCTGCTAATTCTAAATCGCCATCTAATTCATTGATTTTTAGCGGTTTGATCCACGTTCTAAACTGCTGCACAGGCAATTCATGCGCAAGTTTAGATAAAGCATCCTGCCAAAATTCATTCATAAATTAAATTTAAAGGTTATTAAGATTGATTAGTAAAAAAATACAAAAGGCTTAAGAATATATAGTTTATCTACCACTTAATATAAGTGTAAAAAACTATTTATAACTAGTAAGTATTATAGCGATATTAAAACAGATAGAGTTTGAATAACTTAATTTTAATTTGTGGATAAGTCTTATAAACTAATTAAGTTAATATTTATCCACATAATACACACATCAATCAATAACATTGTGCATACTGTTTATTTTAATATAACTTATTGATTATAATATTTAATTTATACTTATTCATAGTATTCAGTCCTTATTATTATTGTTATTAATGTTATATATATCAAATATAAAGACATAAT